>JAUVWB010000372.1 GCA_030604345.1 Desulfofustis sp.
CCGCTTGCCGGCCTTCGTGCGGGAAGAAGCTGAGGCGGAGCGTAAGGCGGTGGAACTGATGCATTATGTGGGGTTGAGCGGGGTCGGCAACGAGACGGCAAAAAACCTCCCCTACGGCATGCAGCGTCGCCTGGAGATCGCCCGGGCCCTTGCCGCCGACCCGAAACTGCGGTTGCTCGATGAGCCGGCAGCCGGCATGAACCCGCAGGAGAGTGAAGAAATAACCAACCGGTTCCGCAGTATCAGAGATCAGAAGGGAATCACCATCCTGCTGATCGAGCACGATATGCGGGTGGTCATGAAGATCTCCGAGCATATTTGCGTCATGGATTACGGGGAAAAAATCGCCGAAGGCTCGCCGGCGGAGATCCGCTCCAATACCCGGGTCATCGAGGCCTATCTCGGACGGGGCGCGGCGGAAGAATTGCATCTGGAGACTTCGGCATGAGCTTGCTGACCCTACAAAACGTTCACAGCTATTACGGTCACATCCATGCCCTGAAAGGGGTGTCTTTCGAGGTCAACGCCGGGGAAATCGTCACCCTCATCGGATCAAACGGGGCTGGCAAGAGCACGACCCTGCGCACCATTTCCGGGATGATGCATCCCCGGACCGGACGGATATCCTACGACGGTCAGGATATCTCCAAACTCGAGGCCCACGAGATCGTCTCGTTGGGCATGATCCATGTACCGGAAGGACGGGGAATTTTCCCCACCTTGACGGTCAGGGAGAACCTGGAGATGGGCGCTTTCACCATTCGTAATCGAAACCTCATCGAAGAGCGGATGGAATACGGTTTTTCCCTGTTCCCCCGGCTCAAGGAGCGTATCGGTCAGTATGGCGGGACCCTCTCGGGTGGCGAACAGCAGATGCTGGCTATTGCCCGGGGACTGATGATGGAGCCGCGGCTGCTGATGCTCGACGAGCCGTCCATGGGGCTGGCGCCGATCCTGGTCGAGCTGATCTTTGATATCATCCAGCAACTCAACGCCAAGGGAACGACCATTCTGCTCGTTGAACAGAACGCGCTAATGGCCCTTTCCATCGCCCATCGCGGTTATATCTTGCAGACCGGCGAGATTACCACCAGCGATACGGCGGCGAATCTGAAAAATAACAAAGAAGTCCAGAAGGCGTATCTGGGGGTGGCCTGAACCGCCGGATCGGCACCGCACGCCATGCGAAGACATCTGACCCGTACCGGATTGCTGATCGTCGGCGATGAGCTCCTGCTCGGCCGGCGGCCCGACAAGCATTTTCCCCGGGCATTGGACTTTTTCTCCGCCAGGGCGGTCGATCTGTCGTGGGTCTTCTACGTGGGTGACGATCATCACCTTCTGGTCCACCAGTTCAAAGCCATTCGCGACCGGGGCGATGTCTGTTTCTGTTTCGGCGGAATCGGCGCCACCCCGGACGATCGGACCCGGCAGGCCATGGCCGACGCACATGACCGGCCGCTGAGCCGCCATCCGGAAGCGGTGCGCTTGATCGAGCGGCAATTCGGCCGTGAGGCCTACCCCAATCGCATCCTGATGGCGGAGCTGCCTCAGGGAGCATCCCTCATTCCCAACGAGTACAACAATATCCCCGGATTCTTCCTGGGCGACATCTATTGTCTGCCGGGATTTCCCGAGATGGCCTGGCCGATGGTGGAATGGGTGATCGCCACCCAGTTTTTCACCGATCCTTCAGCCCGCCACGGGTTTGCCGCGGTCACCGTTCCCGATGTCAGGGAAAGCGAGCTGATCGATCTGCTGGCAGAGGCGCAACGGTGCTTCCCCCAGGTTCGGGTGTCAAGCCTGCCTCGTTTTCCCGCCGAGGGCCGCTGGCTGGTTGAGCTCGGCGTGCGCGGACCGCACGAGCGGGTGTCTGCGGCTATGGACTGGCTGTGCCGGCAGCTGCAGCAGCGCGGTCTGAGCTTCAATCATCTCTCTGGCTCTTAACCGACACTTGTTTTTCTCACCAATCGCTGGTAGATAGCAGAGTTCCAAGGTGGTGCCGGCGCGGTAGCGCCATGAGGTTGTTTGCTGGCAAGAAAACCGGAGCCTGATGACGTGTTTACCATAGACGATATACGGGAGATCGCCGTCCAGATCGAACGAAACGGGGAAAAGGCGTATCGGCGGGCCGCCGCTGAAATAGGGCGTGCCGATGTCGGCGAGCTGTTCAATCACATGGCCGACGAGGAACGGAAGCACCGGGAATGGTTCAACGCCATTCAGTCGAATCGTGAGCTGACCGGTGAGGAGTTGGCGCTGGAAGAGATGGGGCGAAACCTGCTGCAGGAAATGGTTGCCGATCAGACCTTTTCCCTCGACGGTTCGGAGTTGACGGAAATTCGCAATTTTGCCGAGATGCTCGAGCAATCGAAGGCATTTGAGCAGGATACGATCCTTTTCTACGAGTTTCTCCAGGGCATCATCGATGACCA
>JAUVWB010000138.1 GCA_030604345.1 Desulfofustis sp.
GTCCGTTCCTTCCGTTATTTTTCCGCAAAACCACCCCGAATCTTGCAAGATTCAGGCATTACGTTATAATCGCCAGGCTGACAAGGACTCAAGCAAAGAGCCATTTCCTTCAACCCCCTGCCGGAACCTTTTATGAACACGACCATAAAACTCAAGCTCGGTCTACTGGTATTTCTCATCACGCTGGCCGTCGTCACGGTTGTCCCCTCCTTCTATGACAAGACGCCCACCTGGTGGAAAACCTACATGGCACCGGAGGGCTTGCGCCTCGGTCTCGATCTGCAGGGTGGCATGCATCTGGTACTCAAAGTCAACCTGCAGAAGGCCAGGGAAAACACCCTGGAGTTGGCGGCCAACGATCTTCGCGACGCCCTTGCTGAACAATCGATCAGTGTCGTGCAGAGTTCTACCGGCGACAGGAGCTCGATCGTCTTTACCGTCCCCAACACCAGTGCTGTCGAGCGCATCCGCACTATCGTCCAGGATGGTTTCGAAGAAGAGCTCGATATCAGCGTCGACGCGAAGGAGGGCAGCTTCCCCCGGATTACGCTCAGTCTGAGTCAGGAAAAAATCGATTTCATCAACAACAACGCCGTCTCCCAGTCTCTGGAAATCATCCGAAATCGCATCGACCAATTCGGCGTCGCCGAACCGGTTATCATCCGCCAGGGTTCCGATGAAATCGTCGTTCAGCTTCCCGGCGTCAGGGACCCTGAACGAGCCATGAATCTTATCGGCGATACGGCTCAGCTGGAATTCAAACTGGTGGCCGAAGGTACCGGTGTCGACCCGAACCAATTGGTGAATCAGGCTATCGAGAGCGGGCAATGGTCAGGCAACTGGCAGGACGCCTCCCAGGTTCGCGAACTCAACCGCGTTCTCGCTCCGCACCTGCCGGAAAACACCTCGATCTATTTCGAGCGCCATACCGACCGGCAGACCCAGATCGAATCATTTTCTCCCATCCTCCTGGAAAACAAGGTGTTGATGACCGGAGACATGGTCAAAAATGCGCAAGTTCGCATCGGCGGGTCGTTCAATGAACCTTATGTGAGCATCGACCTGACGTCTCGGGGCGGCAAGGTGTTTGCCACCCTCACCGAAAAAAACGTCGGCCGACGCATGGCCATCGTCCTGGACGGCAACGTCAAGTCGGCCCCGGTGATTCGCGAACGAATTCTTGGAGGTTCGGCCCAGATTTCCGGAAGTTTCACCCACGAAGAGGCCTCAGATCTGGCCATCGTCCTACGGGTCGGGGCCTTGCCGGCTCCGGTTGACGTCGTCCAGAACCTGACGGTCGGCTCAAGCCTCGGTCAGGATTCGATCAATAAAGGAATCATTTCCGGACTGTTCGGCGCGGTGGCGGTCATCGGCTTCATGATCATCTACTACCGATTGGCCGGCATCATCGCCAATCTCGCCCTGACGCTCAACATCCTCTTTCTCTTTTCCGGCCTGGCCATCCTCAATGCCACCCTGACCCTGCCCGGTATCGCCGGTATCGTTCTGGCAGTCGGTATGGCGGTGGATGCCAACGTGCTCATTTATGAGCGAATGCGTGAGGAATTTCGGCTCGGCAAAGCGGTCCGGTCAGGCATAGAAGGAGGCTTCAGTAAAGCTTTGTCGACCATTGTCGATTCCCAGATCACCACCCTGATCACCGCCCTTGCCCTCTTCCTTTTCGGGACCGGGCCGATCAAAGGGTTTGCCGTCACCCTGTCGCTGGGTATCATCTTCAACCTCTTTACCGCCCTGTTCTGCTCGCGCCTGATCTTCGACATCCTGTCCAGCAAGCGGTGGATAAAGGAGCTTCGCCTGGTGGAGATGATCGGCGATACCCGGATCGACTTCATGCGGATCAAAAAGATCTCCCTTTGCGTCTCAGGCGTCATGGTGCTCATCGGACTGATCGCCCTGGTACAGGTGGCTCGCGGAACAGCCAATATGGGCGTCGACTTCGCCGGTGGATCGTTGCTGCAATACAAGGCCGAGCAGCCATTCACCATGGCTGAGGTCAGAGAAGCCTTTCAGCGTGGGGAGATGGGTGAAGTCGACTTGCAAGAGGTGGAAAACGAGAACCGGTTGATCGTCAAGATCAAGAAGTCGGAAGAGGTGGTCGCCAACTTGAGCGAGCAAGTCGAGGCCATTTTCGCCGAGGATCTGAGCGGCAAGGGATTTATCTTGGAAAGCCAGTCCGAAATCGGTTCCAGTGTCAGCGCCGTTCTCCGCGACAAAGCAATCCTGGCCATCATCATCTCACTGGCCGGGGTTATTATCTACCTCGCCTTCCGTTTTGATCTGCGCTTCGGCCTGGCGGCAGCCGCTGCCACCTTTCACGATGTCATGGCCGTTCTCGGTATCTGCTGGCTGATGGACATCGAAATGACCCTGCTCATCGTCACCGCCCTGCTCACCCTGGCCGGTTACTCCCTCAACGATTCGGTGGTCGTCTTCGACCGAATCCGCGAGAACATGAAAAAGCAGGAGGCCGCCATCGTCGACGATTCGCTGATCAACGACAGCATCAATCAAGTACTCAACCGGACGGTGGTCCTGTCGCTGACCACCGCCATGACGCTGCTGGCCTTGTTTTTCTTCGGCGGCTCGGTTATTCATGATTTCTCGTTTGCCTTGCTGGCGGGTATCGCGGTGGGCACCTATTCTTCCATCTTTGTTGCCGCCCCGATGTTGACCATGTGGAAACGAGCGGCGGCCTAGGCAGATGAACCACGCTGCCGTGCCTGCCGGGGCCGTAAAACGTATCGACGCCAACGAGCCCTTTGCCTTTCATTGTCATCGTGGCGTCCCCTGCTTCACCAGGTGTTGTCACGACCTGGAGCTTGGGCTCACCCCATACGATGTGTTGCGGCTCAGAAAGGCGACAGGACTATCATCCGCCGAAGTACTCGAGCGTTTCGTCATCATCGAGCAGAACGATGATGAACCGTTTCCCCGACTCTTTCTGACCATGGTGGATGACGGGAATGCCAGTTGTGTCTTCCTCGGACCCGAAGGGTGTTCCATTTATCCGCATCGCCCAAGCAGTTGCCGGACCTATCCGCTGGGCCGGGCCATCACCAGGCGCGGCGACCGTTTCGATGAGCACTTTGTCCTGCTGCAGGAAACCCACTGCCAAGGATTTCGCGAACCGCTGCTGAACACCCCGAAGAGTTTCCTGCACTCACAGGATCTGGCTGTCTACCATGCCTTCAACGACCTGCTGACGGGAATTACGCAACATGATCAAATCAGACAGGGAATGAGCCTGACCGTCCGACAGCAGCACGCCTATCTTCTCGCCCTTTATGATCTGGACACTTTTCGGGCAAAGCTCAGCGAGGGTCTCGTAGACTGCCATAGCGCGCCGGATGCTGCCGTCTTCGAAGACGACGAGGCCTTACTCAGCTACACACTGGCGTGGCTCAGCCACGAACTCTTCGCTGTTGATTCCGGTTCAAGCGGCTGATTCACCCTTAAAGAACCCGACAGAGCCCACCACCATGCTCAAAAGCGTCATCTTCGATTGCGACGGAGTCATGTTCGACTCGAGAGAAACCAACCGTCGCTACTATAACGACCTGCTCACCGCCTTCGGATATCCGAAGATGAGCGAAGAAGAGGTGGACTATGTCCACATGCATAACGTGACCGATTCGGTACACCGCATCTTCAAACACCATCCCCCGCACCGCATGGACGAGGTGCATCGATACCGGCTCAATCTGGACTATACCCCCTATTTGTCTTACATGGTCATGGAACCGGATCTCCTTGACTTCCTGGAGTTCGCCAAATCACGGTATCGCCTGGCAATTTCAACCAACCGTACCACCACCATGCAACCGCTGTTGCACACGTTCAATCTCACCCACTACTTCGAACGGGTGGTGACCGCTCTCGATGTGCCTCGTGCCAAACCCGCCCCCGATGCGCTGTTGGATATTCTCGCCTATTTTGGCTGTGCGGCCGAAGAGGCAATCTATATCGGTGACTCGATAATCGACCGGCAGCACTCCGAAGCGGCAGGAGTTTCGTTGATCGCTTTTCGTAATCCCGATCTACCGGCCGAATATCACGTGGACAGTTTCACCCAGATCCGCCAATTGGCACCATTTGCGGGATAGGCGAGATCGCGTCTCTTGCTGCCGCCGGCGACGACGCCGATCACTGAAGCTCCCGACTCTCATCAACCCGCTTCACCCCCTCCATCAGCAGCGCCATAAAATCGCCTATCTCCGCTGCCTTCATTTGATGGGGGGCAAGGCCGGTGCGGAAGATATAAACGCCTTCCCGTTCCGCCCACATGGCATAGATCGCTTGCTGATTCTCCAACTCACCGTAACGGGCATTGATGATGCATCCCTCGCGAAACGCGACCTCTGCCTCCCGACCGGAAAAATGGAGGGTGAGCACTCCGGTCTTCTGGTGCATGTGCAGAATCTGGAAGAGTTCGGCGGGCGCCATCTCTTTAAGTCTTCCCTGCATACACGATTCAAAGGAATGGGCTCGGGCGCTGTTGGCACGAGCAAGTCGCTCGGCAAGGAGTTGCGCCATGAACAACTGAACTGATGGGGATTGCTCGATAATTTTATTGAAATACTCCCCGCCGATAGCCACCAGTACCGTTTCTTCCAAGGCCGATACCGTGGCCCCGGCCACATTACCGACCAGGTAGCTCATTTCTCCGCAAATCTCGCCTGGGCCAAGCGTCGTGATATGCACTGGCCCATCATCAACGCTGAGCCGTCCGGAAAGAATGACGAAGAGATCGAGATTCGGCTCACCCTTTCTGATCAGGATTTTGCCCCGCCGACACCGTTCCTCCCGAAAGTACTCCATCATGTCGCGAAGGTGGCGCGGCGGGACGGTTCGAAAAAGGGGGCATTCAACAATCTGGCCGAGCAATGCCTGCTGCTCAACATTGAGGATAACCTCGGCTCCGGACTCGGAACAGCCGTCAGTCTCGGCCGGCAGCAGACGGAATTTGATCAAACCGGTGCAGCCACTGCAACTGAACCGTCTCTTGTGGTCTGTCGATTGGTCTGCCGGTTCACCGAGAAGAACAAAAAGCAGTTCGGTCATCTCCCGCACCAGAATAAGGCAGACTTCCTTGTTCTCCGGTGGAGAAAACGACCGTTGCGTCAACCGAAAACAGTCACCCACTCGATAGAGGGGACAATTGTTGTCCTCGACGACCTCAAAATGAGCGATAAACGGTTTCATTCCGTTTGCACGAGCGTCTTTTTGTCCGATAGTGAAGCAATCTGGCACGAGTTGGCACCAAACCAATATACCCAGTGATTTCCGATTGGCGAGACTTTTTTACGAAAATTCCACACCCCTCCACCCTTCATTTCCCCCCGGAATGTTTCACAAAGGAACCTTTCTCCCGGACCTCGCCAGCATCATATTTTTTTTGGTGTTGTTTCATTAAGTTGATATAATGACTCCATTGCATCCGCCCTCAAC
>JAUVWB010000204.1 GCA_030604345.1 Desulfofustis sp.
ATTGAAATTGCTGGCCGACGTGGGGCTGGTCGGTTTGCCGAATGCCGGTAAATCAAGCCTCTTGAGCTGCTTATCGGCAGCTCGACCGAAAATTGCCGATTACCCGTTCACGACCTTGACGCCGATGCTTGGGGTCTTTCACGATCATCGTCACGAGCAGCATGTGATCGCCGACATCCCGGGTTTGATAGAAGGGGCGCACCACGGGGTCGGGTTGGGGCATGACTTTCTTCGTCACCTGGAGCGAACCTCGGTTATTGTCCATGTTCTCGATATATCGTCGGACAATTACCGGCAGGATTTCCACGTCATCGAGGAGGAGATCGAAAAATATCAGCAGGAGATGGCCGGGCGTATTAAATTGGTGGTGCTGAACAAAATCGACCTGGTCGACCCGGAGATGGTGCATGAGATGTGCGAACAGTTCCAGCAGCAGGGCTACCGGGTCCAGGCCACCTCAGCCGAGACCGGTGCGGGTATCGCCGAACTGAAGGAGACACTGGTGACGATCCTCGAGGAGCAGGCTGAAGACGAGGATGAACCGGAGGAGGCACGATAGGCGGTTAGATCATGATTTCCAGGGATGAAGGGCTCTATTACCGGCAGACCTTGTTTGACAAGGCGCGGCGTATCGTCGTCAAGGTGGGAAGTGCCGTATTGACCAACGAAAATGGGCTCGATCAGCAGGTGATCGAACACCTTGCACACGATCTTTCCTTTCTTCAGGATACCGGGCGCGAGGTGATTCTGGTGAGTTCCGGTGCCGTTGCCGCCGGGCGCCGGAAAATGGTGATGGAAGCGAGAGTGCCCATCGGCATGAGAGAGAAGCAAGCCTTGGCTGCAATCGGTCAATCCTGCCTGATGCAGACCTATGAAGAGGCGTTTGCCCGGCATGGCAAAACCATCGCCCAGATACTGCTTACCCACAGTGATTTGGCCAAACGGGATCGCTATCTCAACGTCAGAAACACGCTGTTGACCCTTTTTCGCTGGCATGTGCTACCGATCATCAACGAGAATGACACGGTGTCGGTGAAGGAGCTTCGTTTCGGCGACAACGACATGTTGGGGGCGTATATCTGCAATCTGATCGAAGCGGATATGTTCATCTGCCTGACCGACGTCATTGGCCTCTATACCGGCGATCCGAGCCGCGACCCGCAGGCGCGCCCGCTCTATACCGTTACCGAGGTCAACGAAGAGATCGAACAAATGGTCGGCAACGTCACCAGCTCACTGGGCACCGGCGGCATGCGTTCGAAGATCAGGGCCGCCAAGCTCGTCGCTTCCGGCGGCGGCAGCTCCTTTATCGGCCCGGGAAAACAAAACGACATCCTCCGCCGGTTGTTCAGCGGGGAGTTGATCGGCACCTTTTTTCTGCCGGACAAGGAGCGAATCAAGAGTAGAAAACGGTGGATCGCCTCGGTCCTTAAACCGCACGGCCGACTCCTGCTGGATGACGGTGCCTGCCGGGCGTTACTCGACAAGGGAAAGAGTCTGCTGCCGTCGGGGATCGTTTCGGTGGAGGGGGAGTTCGGTGTCGGTGAGGCGGTTTATTGCACGGATAGCCGCGGCACACCCATTGCCGTGGGATTGATCAATTACGGATCAACCGAGACAAGAAAGATCATGGGACGCCATTCCCGTCACATTGAAGAGATCCTTGGCTATCGAGACAGCGAGGAAGTCATGCATCGAGACAACATCGTCGTCTTGCATCGCTGATTGTAGCAGTACTCCGATTGGTCTATCTCATGGGGAGGTCACAGATGGTTAAACAGACGGTGGCAGAAACGATCGGGACCATGGCCCGGCATGCCAAAAGGGCGGCGCGACTGGTCGCCGGCGCCGACAGCGCCCAAAAAAACGCCCTCCTGCAACAGGTGGCGGAGATCCTCGATAGCCGTCGGGAGATGATTCAGCAGGAAAATCGAAAAGACATCGATGATGCCAGGAGCAAGGGAAGTTCGGCGGCGATGATCGACCGGTTGACCTTGTCCGATCAGGTCTTTGCCGCCATGCGGCAAGGCCTCCGCGAGGTATGCGATCTGCCGGATCCGGTGGGCGGTATCGAACAGTTGCGGCGGCGGCCGAACGGTCTGATGGTGGGCCGGATGCGGGTGCCACTCGGGGTTATCGGTATGATTTACGAATCCCGGCCGAACGTGACCATCGACGCCGCCGCCCTTTGTCTCAAAGCGGGCAACAGTGTCATCCTGCGTGGCGGGTCCGAGGCACTGCGGTCCAATCTTGCTCTTGCCCAGGTGTTACAGGAGGCTCTCGCCGTCCAGGGCCTCGATCCCCATGTGGTGCAAGTGGTAGCGACCACCGACCGGGAGGCGATTCTGGCCCTGCTGCAGCAGGAAGAATCCATCGACTTGATCATCCCTCGTGGCGGTGAAGGGTTGATCCGTTTCGTCACGGAAAACTCCCGCATTCCGGTCTTGAAGCACTACAAGGGGGTCTGCCACCTTTTCGTGGATCAGGATGCCGATCTTGAACGAGCCACACCGATTATCATCAACAGCAAGGTGCAGCGCCCCGGGGTATGCAACGCCCTGGAAGGCCTCCTGGTCCATCGCGTTGTGGCCGCGCAGTATCTGCCGACGATTGTCGAAGCGTTGCAGGGGAACGGTGTCGAGCTGTTCGGCTGCGCCACCACCAGATCGATATGTCCGCAGGTGGAGCCGGCCGCCGAGCATCACTGGGGCACCGAGTTTCTCGACCTCCGTCTGTGTGTCAGGGTGGTCGATTCCCTGGCGGAAGCGATGGATTACATCGAACGATTCGGATCACGCCATACCGAAGCTATCCTCACCGAGAATTACGGGACCGCCCAAGCCTTCGTCAACGGTGTCGATGCCTCGGCCGTAGTGGTCAATGCCGCCACCAGATTCAACGATGGGGGGCAGCTCGGTCTCGGCGCCGAGATCGGAATCAGCACCACCAAACTCCACGCCTATGGGCCGATGGGTCTGGAGGAGTTGACAACCCGCAAATTCGTGGTGTTCGGATCAGGCCAGGTACGGGAGTGATGGTTAGGGTCGGGGTGCTCGGCGGAACGTTTGATCCGATCCACAAGGCGCATCTGCAAGTAGCCACGGCGGTTCTCGCCCACTGCCCGGTCGAGCGCATCCTCTTTGTCCCGGCAGCGGTGCCGCCCCATAAGACCCGGGGTGTCGTGTCGCCGATCGAACGACGACTGGAGATGGTCCAGGTGGCGGTGGCCGGGTTCTCCGCCTTTGCCGTCTCAGACATCGAGAAGCGTAACGATCGACCGTCGTACACCTATAACACCTTGACCACTCTCATCGAGCAGGCATCAGGAACCACTAGGTTTTCCTTCATTGTGGGCAGTGACATGTTCCTTGAGATCGAGACCTGGTATCGTTGGCGTGACCTTTTGCGCTCCGCCGATTTCATCGTCGCCGTGCGTGCCGGATATCCGTCGCATGACGTTGTCGCGCTGTTGGACCATTACGGCTATGTCCGGGAACCGTCGGGGACGGCCTCGGTCCGGTATCGTCGTTGCGACGGCACTAAGATCCATCTGTTGACCGCTCCCATTGACGCCATTTCCGCCACCGACATCAGGGAGCGCATCAGGTCCGGTGCTCCATGGCGTCATTTGGTCCCTCCCGGGGTGGCGGCGGTGATCGATCGGCATCGCCTCTATCAGGCCACGGATCAGTGAGCAGCGACGATAATCATCGGGGCACGACCCTTTTGCCGGATATCGCCAATATTGGGGCTTTGCATATTGATCGATTGGGTTTAGAATAACGCCTCCGAATCCATCAGCTTGATCATCGGCGATTTCTTACGGAGACGAGAGCGGCATCATGGCAGGAAGACCGAAAATCATCACCGTCCAGAAGCCTATCAGATTATTGGTTGTCGATGATTCGCTGGTGTTCAGGCGCGTCTTGCGCGGGATTTTCGACCAGACGAAGAGCGTGCGGATCATCGGCGAAGCGGCCAACGGCATTGAAGCCCTCGATCTGGTGCTGAAGCTCAATCCCGATGTGATCATCATGGACATGGAAATGCCGTTGATGGATGGCATGACCGCCCTGCAGCATCTGATGATCCACAAGCCGACGCCGACCATCATGTTTTCCAGCCTTACTCAGGAGGGAACAGCCCGCAGTTTCGATGCCATCAAAAACGGTGCGGTTGATTTCGTCTGTAAGGATGCGGTCTTTCAA
>JAUVWB010000330.1 GCA_030604345.1 Desulfofustis sp.
GGCCACCAGGTGGCCCAGGATGACTCCCTGATGGTGTAGCCGGGCGCAGAGTAAGTGCTTCTTCCGGAAGTCGGCTGTTGGAGGAAGAAAACACCGGCTGCAGAGTGATCCGTCGGGGGTGGTGGCGGCAGGGGTATTCGCCGCAGCGGTGGTCCGGCAACAGGGGGGTATTTCTCCCCGTTTGAGCCGATCATCCAGCTTCCCTGTACAGGCCTCATCGCCCGTATGGGCCCAGGCACGGGGAGTGCCATCCTCATTGAACAACACCAGTAACGCCGATCGATAGCCGCGGCTGCCGGTGAGGACCGCGCAGCTCTTTTCGATCAGCTGGATCGGGTCCTGCTCTCGGACGATGAGCTGGTTGATGTCGCGAATCGCTCGCAGGACGTGGTTGAGATGAATGATGTTTTGCCGGGCGAGCAGCAGGTCGGTAACGTCCTCCATAGCCTCCATGACGCCCACGGTGACACCGCTGTCGTTCTTGATGGGCGCCAACGAGAGTCTGCCGTTAAACAGAGACCCATCCTTTTTTTGGCGAACGACCTCGATACCTGAGAAGACCTGGCCGCCATGAATGCTGCGGCGGAAGAAGGCCGATTCTTCCTGTTTGTCTTCCGGGACGATCGGCAGTGGCTTGCCGATAACCTCATCTTCACCCCAGCCAAACAGCCGCTCGGCTGAATTGTTCCAGGTCAGCACCATGCCGTCGAGGTCGATACTGTAGAGGGCTACGGGTGAGCAGGTCACCAGGGCTCGCTGATATTCGGTGCTGTGCAACAATTCCCTGGTCCGTTGGTTCACCTGGCGACGCAACGATCCGTTCCACAGAGCAGCGGCACCGAGTACCAGCAGCAGCGGTATGGCGACCATCGCCATATACGTGAGGATAAGCAGCGGCGTTGAACGATCGGAGATGCCCATCCACTTTTCTTTGATCCGCTGGTATTCCCCACTTTCTTTGACCAGCTGCAGTCCTTCGCTGAGATGGGCGAGCAACGCACCGTTGGTCGGGGCGACGGCGTAACAATAATCGGGAGAGAAGAGTGCTTCCCTGCCGATGGTCAACTCCTGCCAGCCGAGCCGCTCTTTATAATGGAGGGCGGTCAGCCGGGAAACAAGGGCTGCATCGGCTTTCGATTCGATGACCAGGCGCAGCGCCTCCTCCATGCTGCCGGTCTCGATGATCTGCTCGATCAGCGCTTGTTCTTGAATATGCTCATGGATCAAATCGCCCTTCTGCACGGCGACCGTCAACCCCTGGAACTGTTCCCAGGTATCCGGCGGCTCCGGCCTGTTCAGCCGGGTAACGGCGATATAATGGTTGACGGAGTGAGCGGGGGTGAAATCGAATTTCAGATCACGCTCCGGCGAATAGAACATTCCCTGCAGACCATCGATCTCGCCGCGCTCCAGGGCGGCCCGGACCTCGGTCCAGGGACCGAGGCGGATGACCACGTCGAGGTTGAGCGCCTTGGCGATGGCCCGGGTCAAGTCGACGTTGTGGCCGGCCGGTTCGCCGTTCTCATCGAGATATTCGTAGGGCGGGTAGTTGTGGTCGCCGCCAATGATGATGGCCCGGTCCGGCAATTCGTAGCGGGCGAACCATGTGGCATGGAGGTGGTGATAGGTGCCGTCGGCCATGACCAGGGCTAGGCCCTCGTTGAGCAGGGCCAGGGTTTCCCGGTCTCCTTCCCGGACCGCGAAGCTGAAGTCCTGGCGAAATCCCTCGATCGGTTTGTTGACGATTTTCAGATTGGTCAGGCCGGACTCCTGGATCAGCCGCAGCCCCACCAGCCGTTGAATGACAACCGCGTCGTGCAGCCCTGAAGACAGCTCCTGCAGGGCCTCTTCAAAGGTCGAGGTGGTTACGATGCTGTAGCCGAGGTTTTCCCGGCGGAGAAACTCTTCGGCGTTGTCGCCACGCATCACCGCCACCTGCTTGCCCCGCAGGTCATGGAGATCCTCGATATCATCGGTGCCTTGGCGGACGACGATGGCGCCATGCAGCGACATATAGGGAAAGGTGAAATCGAAAAGCTCTTCCCGTTCCGGTGTTCGGCCGACCAGGGGCAGTACTCTCACCTCGCCGGTTTCAAGCCAACCGCGAACCTCTTGCCAGGGACCGATGCGAAAGCTTGCTTCCCTCCCCATAGCCGCCAGCGCACTGCGCAGCAATTGCACCGAGAAACCGTCGGCTCGGCCTTCTCGGTCGAGCAGAGAAAACGGAGGATAATCAATCTCCGCAGCGGAGGTGATGACCGGCTTGCCATCGATCAACTGCTCGGATGGATGAGCGATTTCGGCGATGAACAACAGAAAACAAAGGCTCATCATCAGGATTCCAGCTGTGTGTCGATTTTTTTCTCTCATGTCCTGAAGTCCTGCCAATGGTATGTTTTCGTCGTCACCCGTTGTGTAGAAAGGGGTTCCATCCCCGTATTATACAAAATCGGGAGAATATGCCGGTTGCCAGCACGCGGTTTGGGTGGCGTGGCCACACCGCATTGCCCATAGCCGGGCAATCCGTCCAGGAGGTGTCCCTAGAAATGTTCGGCAGATCATAGAAGGAGAGAACGAAGGGTTAGAGACCTTCGGTGTTCTCAGCCGAGCCCGCATCGAGGATTTCCCGCACTTTCTTCAGGAGGTCATGTCTCGAAAACGGTTTTTGAATGAAGTGTACACCGTCCGCCAATACGCCGTGATGTCCTATGAGATCGGCCGTATATCCGGACATGTATAAACTTTTCAGGCGGGGGAATTGCTGCTTCAGCAGGTGTGCAAGATCACGTCCGCTCTTCTCCGGCATTATAACGTCGGTTACCAGTA
>JAUVWB010000239.1 GCA_030604345.1 Desulfofustis sp.
CCCGGTCGTTGGCCAGCAAGTGCCCCACGGAGGTGGTCATGGTGCTGTCTTCCAGGATGAGAAATCGGTCGCTGCCGGGCAGCGGCGGACCGTTGACGTCCTCGTAGGTAAGGCACGCGGGAGCCATCACCGGGTAGACATCGATGGCATCGCGGATCCAGTAGGAAAACTCGATGTCGCCGACAAAACAGGGTTCCGGGACCAGCGCCAGCCGGCCATCGACGACGCTCACCGCGGCGTGGGTGACCCCGCGCAGGTGGTCGAGCACCAGCGGGTCGCCGTCCGGGTCGTAATCGTTGACCAACAGGCGATCGAGAAAGAACGGTTGCCCCTCCTGCAGGGTGAACCGGTCGGGGGCTGCCACCGGCGCGTCGTTGACGTTTTCCACCCTGACGATGGCCTGGTCCCGTCGGGTTGTGCCGTCGGGCAGCTGGACCGTGAACGAAAAGGAAGCGGTCCCGACAAAACCGGGGTCCGGGGCGAAGCGGATGTCGCCGTTGTCATCGATCCAGACGCTGCCGTGGTTCGCCCCGTCAAGTGACCTCAGCACCGGCTGCTCGGCGCTGAGGCCGTAGGCGCCGGACAGCGTGTCTTCGAGCAATTCGGCGGGCAGGAAGCGCAGGATGGTGTCTTCCGCCATCCGAAAGTGCGGCTCGGTCGGTGGCGGCGGTTCCTCGGGCTGGTCGGGGAGAGAGGCATCATCGGCTGCGGAGGCTGGTGCGCCCGCCTCAGCCCGGCTCTCCGGAAACGATTGATCGTCGATGTGGGTGAACGGTTCAACCCGGCCACCGCTGAACGAGTGCTGCTGCGGCCGAGCGAACGTTTGGGCCTGCTCGACCATCCCCTCCTGCCGGAGATGACGGGACGTCAACTCGCCATCGGCGCTGCCTTGCCACCAGGCGGCCAGGCTACCGGTATGCTGCCAACCGGTGAAGACCTGGGCATCCCGCAAGGAGACCGCGTCACCGGGCTGCAGGGTGGCGGACCAGGCCTGCAGGGACGACTGGGCGGCCCATGGGAAAGCCGGGTGAGTGGCAAGGCCGTCCTCATCCAACCGGGCCGTCTCGCTCGCCTCGTGCCGGTCCAAACCGCGCTGGTCGACGGGTGCGGCATCGCTGCCATCAAGCTGTTGCAGCCATTGCCGATACTCGTTCAGTTCTGCCACGGTTGCCGGCCGGATGCCGGGATGATCATCAGCCGGTTCGCCGGAAGCAGCCGTGGTGGCGGCCGCCAAACCGAGCAGCCCGCCGGGCAGGATCAACGACATGGCCAGCATGTCGGCCCCGCTGCCGCTAAACAGCGTGTTCAAACCAGCCACCCGGAGGACCTGCCCCATGCGCTGGGCCGGAAGCTGGTCCGGCGGTATCGGCAACGATGTGACGTCCTTTGCCTCGGCGACAAACAGCCGGTCCTGCGGCCCCTGGTTGCCGCCGCCGCGGATCACGCCGCTGCCCGTGGAGGAGCCGATGCGTGAACTCGTTTCTCCGGTGACGTAGGTGCTGCCGCGCCGGGTGAAACCGTAACCGGCCATAACGGCGTCCACGGCCTGGAGATCGATGCGTCCGTCACTGCTCCGTGCCGTCTGTACCGCACGGTCGAGGCGTTCACCACGGTCCCGGGCATAGAGTACGCCGCGCAGCTGTTCAGCCGCCCGGGACATATCGTCGAGCCGAACCTCGATCCTGCCGCCAAACGAGTCGTCATAGACGATGCGAAACGGCTCGCCGGCCGTCGCGTTCAAGCGGGGCATGGCACCGTCGATCAGCAACCGGCCGCCGGCGTCGCGGTAGCTCTCGAGCACCGGCACCAGCGACCAGCCATAGCCGCCTGCCGCCTCCTGCATTTCGGCATCACCGCCGACGTGAACGGTGACGGTACCATCCGCATCGAGGGAAAATGAGGCGGTGGCCTCCGGCTGATCGCTGCTGCCGACCATCATGTTGCCAAGCTGCAGCACCAGCGCGAATATCCAGCCGTACGGCGGGCAGCTCATCAGATAGGTGGAGGCCGCCGATATCGCGGCACCACGGGTATCGCCCTCGGCCGCCTGCAACGCTGCCGCCGCATAGCCGGCATAGGAAAGCGCCGGGGAAGAGACCGTTGCCGGTTTCGAAGCATTGGCCAGCGTGGCAGCCGAATTGTACGCATTGACCGCGTGGTGCGCCGTGTTGGCCGCGGTGGTGGCGATGGCTCCAGCATCACCAGATTCGAGCACATCATCGAGCTGCGACAGATTCAGCACCAGACCGATACCCGAGGCGAGACCCTGCAAGGCGGTGCCCGTGGTGTTGATTTCAGCACCGGTGGTGGCGATCGCCGAGGGAGCATCTGCCGCTGCACTGGCTGCCAGATACTGGTCTATCTGTATCGCCAGTTCAACCGACGATTGGGCCATGGCCCAGCCATTTCCGTTGTCCAAGGCCTGCAGCAAGGACAGCGAAGAAGTCCCCAGCGACAACGCTGACGATCCGGGACTGCCCAACAATGATTCGTGGCCGTTGGCCACCAGGTATCGATCAATCTGGCCCAGCAGGACGGCGCCCTGGGCGAGCATCGAAAAGGTGTCGCTGTCTTCGATCGCCTGCCCCAGGGCGAGAGCTCTTTGCAGACCGCTGACCACCTGGTTCAGCGTTGTTGGCCCGGCACCGCTGCTGCCGAATTCAGTGAGGCTTGCCCGTTGACTGGCCGCGGAATAATAACCGAAGACCGCCTGCACCAGATTGGTCAGATCACCGTCCTGCACGGCCGACACAAGCCGTTGCTGGACCCCCAGCAGGGCGATATCGGCCACCAGCAGCTGCTCGCTCAGGTGTACTTGAAAATCGTGGAAATGATCTTGCATTTCCGACACATGGGCCGACATCCGCTCGACCTCATCGAACCCTGATCTTTCGATCAACGCCGTTGCCTGTTGGGTGGTGAGGCCCAGGTCAAGCAGCTGTTGGCGCAACGCCGCTACGGTCAAGGGAGGCTGGTCGTCATTGATCACCTGAGTGGCGTCGGGAGACTGCGGCTCGTCAAGCTCCGGCGCGCGAATGATCCGGCCATCGGAACACAGGAAATACACCGAGTGGTCATCGGCAGCCCGAAATTGCAGCAGAGGGAAGTCTGGAGTCGGGCCACCCGGCTCTGCCGGTGACACCGCTTCCTGCGCTTGCGCATCGTTGCCCGCATTTTCCAAAGCTACCCTGAGCCACTGGTCGACAAACGTGCTATCACCGCCGTAGGTATCGACAATGATGCTGTCCCGGGATTTCACCAGCGACAGCAATTTCTTCTCATACTGGGCAAGATGGGCCTCATCCGATATCTTCTCGTTGCCCTGATTGCCGTCTTGGACTTCTTGCCGTTCAGTATGTTCGGCAACCGCCGCCCTCAAGGATGCCACTTTTTCCGACAAAACGTTGATGGTCTCGTTGATGAAGACGATCAGCGGATCGATTCCTTTGGCGTTTTGTATCGCTTCAAGAATCTTGATCCGGCTTTCACGATCGGTATGCTGTGATACGATCAGGTGGTACAGGGACGTACCGAAATCGGGATCAACCGTGTCCATGGAGACAGTCACCCCAATATGATCGACCCCCGGCCATAGTTTCGACAGACCTGAGACGATGCTGCCTGCCTCCAAAACATTAACCAGCTGCCCATCCTTCACCCCTTTGGGAACTTGCGTATAGGTGAGTTGACTGACGAGGGCCAAATATTCGGCGCTCTTCACCACCCCGCCACCTGCCG
>JAUVWB010000141.1 GCA_030604345.1 Desulfofustis sp.
CCATGGCCTGACGGATTTCAGCGATGCGGCTGGTAACGCCGGTGGAGGTCTCGTTGTGAACGATGTTCACCGATTTGATCTTACGCTCGGTATCGGCCTTCAACTTCTCCTCGACGATCTGCGGGTCGGCCCCGTGTCGCCAGTTGGTCGGCACAAAATCCACCTCGAGGCCGAACTTACGGGCCATGGTGCACCACAGGGTGGCAAAATGGCCGGTTTCAAACATCAACACCTTGTCCCCGGGACTCAGCGTGTTGATCAACCCTGCTTCCCAGGCGCCGGTCCCCGAGGCCGGATAGATGATAACCGGACTGGACGTTTTAAAGATCCGTCGACACCCCAGCAAGACTTCCTCGGACAGCTTCTGGAACTCGGGACCCCGATGATCGATGGTCGGGTGCCCGATGGCATGCAACACGCGATCGGGGACATTGGTCGGTCCGGGAATTTGCAGGAAATGACGTCCGCTGTGATAACTCATGATGCTTCGCTCCTTCGTTGGTAATAAGAATAATAATAATAATTAAAAACAAAAGATCATCATCTTTTGCACATCCATGTTTTTTCTCACCCGTGGTTCGGTGCGGTGATCCTGCCGGTGACGGCCGACCAGGCAACGGTCAACGGCGAGGCCAGAAAGATCCGTGCCGCCGGCGAGCCGATGCGGCCCGGATTGGCGCGAATCGTCGTGGTGATGGCGGTGTCGCCGCCGCCGAGCACGCCGAAGTGCCGGCCGGGACACGGACCGCAACCGGGCGGCAGGATAATGGCGCCGGCGTTGCGCAGGGCCACCGTCAGTTTCAGCGACTCCATGGCCTCCAGCACATTTCGCGAGGCCGGGGTAATGAGGCAGGTGACCCGCTGGTGAACCCCGTTTCTGGCGAGAATGTCCGCCGCCGCCTTGAAATCTTCGAGCCGGCCGGAAGAACAACTGCCGATCATCGCCACGTCGATCGTTTCCTCCGCCAGCCGCTCGGGTTCGGCAAACGACAAGGTGTCACCGGGCAGGGCAACCAGTGGGCCGATCGCGGCCGCGTCGATGTCGATGTTTGCATGCGCCTGCTCACCCTGGGGCAAGACCAGTACCGTAGCCACGCCTCCTTCGGGGAGAAAATTGCAGATCGCCATCTTTTCGCTGATGGAGAGCCCATCGATGGTCGAACCGGTCAGCAACACCGCTCGCCCCCTGATCGCCTCCCCGTGATGGCGGATCACATACATGGCCAGATCACGAGCCATGACCCGCGAGGAGAGCGTTCCCCGCACGGTAATCACCAGGCTCTCGGGAACGCACAGCTCGTAAGAGCCGGTACCAATGACCGGAACCAGCCCCGCCGGCGACACGGAAAAGGCAATGGCGCCGAAGGCACCGGCGGTGGCCACATGCCCGTCGGCCCCGACGATGATCATGCCCGGCCAGAGGGATTCCTCCTCGGCCACCACCTGATGCAGCACCCCTTCGCCGTTTT
This sequence comes from Desulfofustis sp., assembly GCA_030604345.1. The sequence goes on from JAUVWB010000141.1 coordinate 1,470, forward strand.
TGTAGAGCAGCGCCTGATGCTGGTCGGCGAACCCGGCCAACTCCCGGTGAAATTCGCGGTCCGCCGCGGTCGGTGCGGGAAAGGCGTGATCCAGCGTAAACAGCAGGCGGGTGCAACCGGCGGGCCGGGTGCCGGTGGCCTGCAATTCTTTGAGGACCGCCGGTCCGGTGCCGTCATGGCCGAGGGCCAGATCAACCTTGATGGTGATCCGCTGCCCCGGATGCACCGTTTCGAGCCGGGCGGATTTCGCCAGTTGTCGATGGAAAAAGTCGCTCATGTCTTACCCGAATCGGAATCGTCTCTGTTCCAACCTGAACGTCAAGATACTCGTATCGACTCGCCTTCTTCCCGTGTTCATGGACGCACCAGCACCTTGACCGCATCCGGATCGTTGTTGGCCGTCTCCATCGCCCGGTCGATCTGCGCCAGGGGATAGGTGTGGGTGATCAGCGGCTTGATGTCCACCTGGCCGAGCAGGACCGGGCGCAGGGCCTGGGGTACCCAGATCCGGCGTTGCAGCACCCCGTGATGGACCAACCCGGTGTTCACCACCTGCAGGGAATTGTTGTGCCAGCGCGAGATGTTGATGGTTACGTCCTGGGTAATCCACGAATAGAAGACCAGTGTGCCGTTGTGTTTGACCGCGTCGTTGCAGAGTTGGACGGTGGCACCGGTACCGGCCACCTCGACCACCACATCGGCACCATGGCCGCCGGTCAGATCGAGGATAGCACTCAGCGGGTCGGTCTCGGAGCTGTTGATTCCCTCATCGAGACCAAGCTGCTTGGCGAGCTTCAGCTTTCCCTCCACCACATCGACACCGATCACCCGGTGTGCCCCCTTTTTTTTGGCCACCTGGGCGATCACCTGACCGGCAAACCCCATACCGATCACGGCCACCGTGTCACCCACCTGCACCTTGGAAGAGAGACCGGAGAAGACGGCGCAGCCGATGGGTTCGCCAAGCGCCGCCACATCGGGATCGAGCCCGTCGGGCACCGACTCCAGGTCATCCTCGCCGGCTAGAAAATAGTCGCTGTAGGTCTCCACCCAGCCAAAGGCGATGACTCGGTCGCCGGGCTGAAAAAGACGCACGTTGGCGCCCACCTCAACCACGGTACCGCCGGCCTCGTGACCGAAAAAGTAGGGATAAGCAAACGGGGTGCGCATCTCGGTATGCAGCCCGCCGGCCGGCGGGATGATGCCGTTGTAGAGGTTCTTATCCTGGCCGCAGATGCCGCAGGCGTGGGTCTTGACCAGAATCTGATCCGGGCCGGGAATGAGTTCCCGACGCCGCACTTCAATCGCCCTCACTCCGGTGAGGCAGGCACTGTTGACGATCATCTTTGCTTTTCTCCTCAGACCTTGATGTGACTTTTCCGCATGTCCTGTGCCCTATTTGACCTCAGGCCGCTGCATTTCACCGGCCAGGACGTTGGGCTTATGGCGAAACCGGCTGTACAGCGTCCACACCAGGGTCAGCAGGGCAACCGCCAGGATGGTGCCGGCGATCGGCCGGGACAAGAAGGCCAGCAGATTGTAGTCTTCCATACGCATGCCGCGCCGCAGGGATTCCTCGGCCAGCCCGCCGAGCACCAGGGCGATGATCAACGGGGCCACGGAGTAGTCGTACTTCTTCATCACGTAGCCGAGCAGACCGAAGGCGAACATGATCCACACATCGGACATGGAGTTGGCGATGCCGAAGGCTCCGACGGTGGCAAAGACAAAGATGCACGGCCCGAGGATCGAGTAGCGGAGCTTGCGGAAGTTGGAGAACAGCTTGGCCACGATGATGCCGGAGAAGAACATGAAGACATTGGCTACGTACATGGCCAGGAAGATCGAATACATCAGATCCGGCTGGTTGAGAAAGAGCATCGGGCCGGGCTGCAGACCATGCACCATGAACCCGCCGATGATGACCGCGGTGGTGGCGCTCCCGGGGATGCCAAGCGTCAGCAGCGGCACCATGGCGCCGCCGGTGGCCGCGTTGTTGGCGGTCTCCGGGGCAGCGATGCCGTCCGGGATGCCGGTGCCGAATTTCTCCGGGTGTTTGGACCAGCGCACCGCTTCCGAATAGCCGATAAAAGACGCCGTCGTGGCGCCAACGCCGGGCAGGATGCCGATCAGCGTGCCGAGCACGGCGGAGCGCAGCACGTTCCACTTGAGCTTGAGCATCTCGGCCAGGGACGGCATTTGCGTGGAGACCTTCACATCCCCCTCGCCGCCGATCGAGGAGCCGCTCTCGGCGGTGAGCAGGATCTCACCGACGGCAAAGGCGCCGATCAGGGCGACGATGAAGTTGACCCCGCCGATCAGCCCGCTCCAGCCGAAGGTAAACCGCTCCAGACCAGACATGGGATCGATGCCGATGGTGGCGATGAGCAGGCCGATAAAGCCGATGAGAAAGGCCTTGGTCATCTTGTTGCCGCCCAGCGTGGCGATCAGGGTCAGGGCGGCAAAGGCCAGAGCGAAGTACTCCGGCTCGGAGAAGGTCAGCGCCACCTCGGCCAGCAGCGGCGAGATCAGGTTCATCACCGCGACGCTGAACAGCCCGCCGATGGTGCTGCACATGATGGCGATGCCGAGTGCCTTGCCGGCCTTGCCGGCCTTGGCCATCGGATAACCGTCGAAACCGGTGACCGAGGCCTCGGGTGAGCCGGGCACGTTGAACAGGATGGCCGAGATCGAACCGCCGAACGTCCCACCACAGTAGACCGCAGAAAGCAGCAGCAAGCCTGAGGTGGCGTCCATCGCATAGGTGAAGGGGATGAGCAAGGCGGTGCCCATCGTCGAGTTGAGCCCGGGAATGGCCCCAAGCATGACCCCCATCATGACCCCGGCGAAAATGAAGAGCAGGGCCATCGGGTCGAACACATTTCCAAACGCTGTCATCCAGATTTCCATGGTAGTCGCTCCTTTGACCGATCAATACAGCAGGTGGCTGATGGACAGAAAGATCCCCACGCCGCGCGGCAAGGGAACGTACATGGCCTTGGTGAAAATGAGGACGATGCCGATGGTCAGCACGAACGGAATGGTGAAGATCCACACCTTGCTCCGCTCACCGAGCAGGTACATGAAGGCGATCATCATGAACGGCGTCAATACCAGGAATCCCACGAAGGGCAGCAACACCAGATAGCCGGTGATCAGGGACACGGCGGCAATAAACCGAACCTTTTCGGCGGTGAAGGTGATTTTCTGCACCGCTGGAATCGTTCCCTGCAAGACCCCTTTGATCGAGAAAAAGGCCACCATGACGCTGAGCACCATGATCGAGACCAGCACGAACTTGGGCCAGTAGGCGGGACCGAGTTGCCCGTAAACGTCCCCTGAATCGAGCGCCTTGATCTCGACATAGAGATACAGCGCCGCACAGAACACAATAGCGCTGATGATCACATCTGCTTTCAACAATGATCTGAACACAGACCGCTCCTTTCTCATGAGATGGACAGAAGCCGCCGCCGGCCACAAGACCGACCACGAACCGGCGGCGCATAGTGCGATAAACCGTTCCGAACCTGATCGGGGCGGAGCAGATGCTCCGCCCGTTGGTGTGGCAGTTACTTCACATAGCCGAGCTGGGTCAGGACGTCCTTGGTGGCCTGATATTCCTCATCCCAGTACTTACCGAATTCAACCGGGCCTTTCCAGCCGGGCCGTTGATCGAGCAGGGAGGTCGCCTGGTACTCGACGAACATCGGGTCCTGGGCGGCTTTTTCCAGTACACCGGCCAGATAATCGATGATCGGCTGCGGGGTGCCCTTCTTGACCGCCAGACCACGCCAGCGGCCGGTGGTGATGTTGATACCCAGTTCCACCGAGCAGGGGACGTCGGGGAATTTATCCAAACGCTTGTCGTTGAAGACGATGATCGGCTTC
>JAUVWB010000098.1 GCA_030604345.1 Desulfofustis sp.
GCAAGGGGGATATTCTGAAGCAGTACAAGCTGTCACCGGTGGACAACCTGGCCCAGAAATACTGGGATCAATACTCGCTGCGCAAATTCCAGATGCTGCAGGAAACCAATCGGACCATCGCCCCGTGGACGATCATCCGCTCGGACAACAAGAAGCTGGCCCGGCTCAACTGCATGAAGCACGTGCTCAGCGCACTGGAGTCCGACGACCACCGGCCCGCCGAGGAGGTGGCGGTGGATCCGCCCATCGTCGTGTCCGGCATCGACGAGCTGAAACACATGGAGGACAACCTGATGCGGCCGGATAAATTGTTCGGGTAATCCCCATCAGGCCATACGGCCGCAGCACTTCTTGTATTTTTTGCCCGAGCCGCACGGGCACGGGGCGTTGCGGCCGATCTTGTCACCGTCGCGCTTGATCGGTTCGGCGCTCTTGGGCTCATCGCCGCCGGCCGCGCCCTTGTTCAACCGCATCTCCCGTTCCTGCCGCTGACGCCGCTCTTCCTCCAGCCGCTCCACCTCTTCGGGCCGCATCAGGCGGACATGCATGATCGTCTTGACGGTCTGCAGTTTCACCCGCTCGATCATGGCGGCAAAGAGGTTGAACGCCTCTTTCTTGTACTCGTTGAGAGGGTTCTTCTGGCCGTACCCGCGCAAGCCGATCCCCTCCTTCAGGTGATCCATGCTCAGCAGGTGCTCCTTCCAGTGGCTGTCGACCACCTGGAGCAGGATCAGCCGCTCCACCTGCCGCTGGTTCTCGGCACCGTTGATTTCCTCCTGCGCCTGCCTGGCGGCGGCTGCCTCGGCGGTGATGGCGTCACGCAGGGTCTCCGCCTTGAAGGCGCTGCGCTCCTCATCGCTCCAGGCGGGTCGGCGGCCGAAGATCTCGAACACCTGTTGCTGACAGAACTCCCAATCCCAATCCTCGGCGGCGACCCGATCCTGGGCCACCTGATCGACGATGGAATCGATCACCTCGTCAATCATATCCTGCAGCACCTGCTGCAGATTTTCACCCTCCAGGACCTCGCGACGCTGGCGGTAGACGACCTCCCGCTGTTTGTTCATGACGTCGTCATATTCGAGCAGGTGCTTGCGGATGTCGAAATGGTGTCCTTCCACCTTGCGCTGGGCATTCTCGATGGCCCGGGTGATCATCGTGTGCTCGATCGGTTCGTCCTCTTCCATGCCCAGCTTGTCCATGATCCCGGAAATGCGCCCGGAGCCGAAGATACGCAGCAGATCGTCCTCCAGCGACAGATAAAAGCGCGACGAACCGGGATCCCCCTGACGCCCCGAGCGGCCGCGCAGCTGGTTGTCGATCCGCCGCGACTCGTGCCTGGACGTACCGAGGATATGCAGGCCGCCCACTTCGCGCACGCCTTCGCCCAGCTTGATATCGGTGCCGCGGCCGGCCATGTTGGTGGCAATCGTCACCCGGCCGAGTTGGCCGGCCTGGGCGATGATCTCTGCCTCCCGTTCATGGTGCTTGGCGTTGAGCACCTCGTGGGGGATCTTTTGCTTGGCGAGCATCCGGGAGATCTTTTCCGAGACGTCGATGGAGATGGTGCCGACCAATACCGGTTGTCCCAGCTGGTGTTTTTCCTTGATCTCGTTGACCACCGCCCGATACTTGGCCGCCTCATTCTTATAGATCACGTCGGCAAAATCCTGACGGATCATCTTCATGTGGGTGGGCAACACCACCACGTCGAGATTGTAGATCTTCTTGAACTCCGGCGCCTCGGTGTCGGCGGTGCCGGTCATGCCGGCCAGCTTCTCGTACATCCGGAAGTAGTTCTGGAAGGTGATCGACGCCAGGGTCTGGTTCTCCCGTTCGATCTTCACCCGTTCTTTGGCCTCCAGGGCCTGGTGCAGACCGTCGCTGTAACGGCGGCCCTCCATGGTGCGGCCGGTGAATTCGTCGACGATCACCACTTGGCCGTCCTTGACGATGTAATCGACATCCTTCTTGAACAGGACATGAGCCTTGAGCGATTGGTTCAGGTGGTGAAGGTATTCGATGTTGCGCGGATCATAGAGGTTCTCGATGTTCAGCAATTTTTCGCCGAGGGCGATCCCTTCCTCGTTGAGCGATACCTGTCTCCCCTTCTCATCGACCAGGTAATGCTCGTCGCGCTTGAAGTGTTTCATGATCCGGTCGACGTTCTCGTACAGCTCGGTGGAGATGTCGGCCGGACCGGAGATGATCAGCGGTGTTCGCGCTTCATCGATGAGGATCGAGTCCACCTCGTCGACGATGGCGTACTGAAACCCGCGCTGGCAGAAGCTGGCCAGATCGAACTTCATATTGTCGCGCAGGTAGTCGAACCCGAACTCGTTGTTGGTACCATAGGTCACATCGGCCCGATAGGCCTCCTGCCGCTGGGCATCGTTCATGGCATGGACGATCCGGCCGACACTGAGGTTGAGAAACCGGTAGACCTGCCCCATCCACTCGGCGTCGCGGGTGGCCAGGTAGTCGTTTACCGTCACCACATGCACACCTTTGCCGGTCAGACTGTTCAGATAGACGGCCAACGTCGAGGTCAGCGTCTTACCCTCACCGGTCTTCATTTCGGCGATGCAGCCCCGGTGGAGGACGATGCCTCCGAGCAACTGGACATCGAAATGCCGTTCTCCGAGAACACGGCGCGATGCTTCCCGGATGACGGCAAAGGCCTCCGGCAACAGATCATCGAGCGGCTCGCCCTTGGTCACCCGTTCCCGGAATTGGTAGGTCTTTGCGGCCAGATCGGCGTCGGCGAGCGCCTGCACGGACGGTTCGAGCTCGTTGATGCGGTTGACCAACGGCTGCATCTGTTTCAATACCCGTTCGTTCTTGCTGCCGAATACTTTGGTGAGAATGGTTCCAATCATGTTATCAGGTAAGGTTAAATCCGTAAGGTTAGTCACAGCACACGTCAGGAACCATAAGCATGATGGCGCGCCGGGGCAATGGTTCAGACCCCGATCGTACGGACGCCCGGCAGCGCCAGGGCGCTGTTCAATCGGCCTCGTAGAGCAGGGCCTCCTCGTCACAGTCGGGGAACATCGAGCAGTTGATGCAATCGCTCCAGATCTTGTGCGGTAACTCACGCTTATCGATGTCCCGGAAGCCGAGCTTGCGGAAAAACCCGGGTTGATAAGTCAGGGTGAAAATCCTGGTGATGCCGTATTCGGCCGCCTCCTCCAGGCAGGTGGTGACCAGCCGGGTACCATAGCCCTTCCCCTGGGCCTCGTCCCTGACCGCCAGCGACCTGATTTCCGCCAGGTTCTCCCAGCAGATATGCAGCGAGCAGACACCGCTGATGGTGCCGTCGTTCTCTCCCCAGACAACGAAATCGCGAAGATGATCGTAGAGTGAGCTGATCGAGCGCGGCAGCAGCAGCTTCCGGTCTGCATAGTACTTCAGCAGACCGTGAATCTGCTTGATATCCTCCATCCGAGCCTTGCGAATCATAACGGTTCCCGCGCGCGGCGCCATCTCCCGGTCGTCCCTTTGATCAAATGGTTACGGCTTGCTTTTCTTGCTCTCGTCAAACTCGATCACCTGTGCCTCCTGCGGCACACTGCCCGAATCGAATCCGGTGACCACGGGGGGTTCGGGCTTGAGCAGGGATTGCCCGGTCCAGACCCCGAACAGAAACATCCAGAGAAAGATGCAGAAGCAGACAACGGCAATGCCGCCGATACCGCTGCGCGACACCTCGAATTTTATCTTCGTTGCCTGTCGCCTCTTTCTCTCTGCCATGGGCTACATGGTTTCCGGAGCGGTCAAGCCGATAATTCGCAACCCGTTACGAAATACGGTCCGCAAGGCCAGCACCAGGCTCAGACGGGCCTGGCTCAACGCCTGGTCGTCGCCGATGACTCGATGCTTGTTATAATAGCTGTGCAGGCGACCGGCAAGATCCATCAGGTAAAAAATGACCCGATGCGGTTCCAGCTCCAGCGCCGCCCCCTCGATCAGGGCCGGAAAGGCAGCCAACGCCTTGAGCAGCTCGATCTCCTCATCTTCCACCAGCAGAGCCGCGTCGACGGCTGCCGCAACGGGCAGGGGCAAGCCTTTTTCAACGGCCTGGCGCAGTATCGAACAGAGCCGGGCATGCCCGTACTGCACGTAGTACACCGGGTTCTCCTGGCTCTGGCTGGCCGCCAGACCCAGGTCGAACTCCAGCTGGCTGTCCGGCTTGCGCATCATGAAGAAGAAGCGGGCAGCATCCGCTCCCACCTCGTCCAGCAACTCGTCGACAGTGACAAACGTCGCCTTGCGGGTCGACATTTTCACCTGTTTGCCATCCCGCATCAGGGTAACGAACTGGTGCAGGATCACCGTCACCTTCGACACATCGTAACCAAGCGCGGTGACGCCGGCGAGCACATCCGGCACCGTGGCGATGTGATCGGAGCCGAAGATGTCGATCAGCCAGTCGAAGTCGCGCCTGAACTTTTCCCGATGGTAGGCGATATCCGGAAGTCGGTAGGTGGGCTCACCCGAACTCTTGATAATCACCCGATCCTTTTCCTGGCCGAAACGGCTGGTGCGAAACCAGGTGGCACCGTCCTGATCGTAGACCAGATCCTTGGCCCGCAACTCGGCGACCACCTCGTCGATCAGTCCATCCTCATACAGGGAACGTTCGTTGAAATAGTTGTCGAAGACGATCCCCAGGCGCGCCAGCGTCGCCGCGATATCCTTGAAGATGGCCGCTTCCGCCCGGCGCTGGAAAGGTTCGATGGTGTCGCTGTCCACCAGGCCGTCAGCCGCCTCGCTCACCAGCTCCCGGGCGATATCGTAAATATACTCGCCCTGATAACCGTCTTCGGGGAAGCTCGCCGGTCGACCGAGCAACTCCAGATAACGGGCCTGGACCGATTCACCCAGGACACGCATCTGTCGGCCGGCGTTGTTGTAGTAATACTCACGGTAGACGCGGTGGCCGGTCGCTTCCAGCAAACGGGCGATGGCGTCGCCGAGGATGGCCTGACGGCCGTGCCCGACCGACAGCGGACCGGTGGGATTGGCGCTGACAAATTCGACCATGACCCGCCGTCCGCCGCCCACCTGGCTCAGCCCGTAAGTCTCGCCCGCCGCCTCCACCGCGGCCACCATCTGCTGCCAGACAGACCGCTTGATGGTGATATTGATGAAGCCGGGGCCGGCGATCGCGATGCCGTCGATCAGTTCCTTCTCCTCCTCCAGCATGGCGATAAAGCGGGTGGCCAGCTCACGCGGATTGCGTTTTTCCAGTCCGGCCATGATCAGGGCGATATTGGTGGAAAAATCTCCCTGATTGTCGTGCTTCGGTACTTCCACGGTATAGCGCCCGGCGGCGCCAGCCGACCACAGACCCTGCTCTACGCCATCGGCAAAACAGCGGTCCACCAGTTGTTTCAAACGATTTCGAATCATGATAGGGAAGTGAAAAGACGTTCGTTGTTGTTTCCCAGAGCACAGAGAATCTCATAGCTGATGGTCTGCCCCCAGCCGGCAAGCTCGTCGGCATCAATCTGCTGATCGCCCTGCCGGCCGAGCAAGACCGCTTCATCGCCGGCCTTCACTCCGGGGATATCGGTGACGTCGGCCATGCACAAGTTCATGCAGATCCGTCCCCGAATCGGGGCCCGCTGCCCGCCGATCAGCACTGCAGCCCGGTTGGAGAGGCACCGGAGATAGCCGTCGCTGTAGCCGACCGGCAACACCGCCAGGCGCGAATCCCGATCCGCATGGTAGGTGTGGCCATAGCTGATCCCCTGCCCGGCCCGTACTTCATTCACCTGCAGCACCGAGGTTACCACGCTCATTGCCGGGCGCAACCCCGGCTGTCCCGGCTCGGGCCTGCCGGTCGGGCCTTCCGGGTAATAGCCGTATAACGCAATACCGGCCCGAACCAACTCACCGTGCGCCTCTGGCCGGTACAACGTACCGCCCGAATTGCACAGCGATCGAACCAGGCCGGGGATACCGGCAAACGGTTCCACGGCCGCGTTAAAACGACGCTCCACGTCACGGTTACTGGCTGCGGTCCGATCATCGGCACAGGGATAATGGCTGATTAGACCACCAATGTCGACAACGGGCACTTCGACGCACTGCCGCGCCAGGGACGCCGCCATCTCCGGCGAGAAGCCGAGGCGCGACATGCCGCAGTCAAACTTGAGAAAGAGCTTCAGCTTGGTCCGCCGCCGCTCGGCCTGCTGGGCCAACAGATGCAGATCGCGGCGGGTAAAGACCACCGGTGTCAGACGGTGCGAGAAATAATAGTCGAC
>JAUVWB010000167.1 GCA_030604345.1 Desulfofustis sp.
CGCCCCCGGCCTGCCGTCGACTCCCAGGGAACGGGCCACCGACCAGCCCAGAACACAGACTCGATTGGCGTCGGCCAGGTCCCGATCGGCGAGAAACCGCCCGGTCGCCAGACGCAGGCCGAGGATAGCCAAATAGTCCCTGGTCGCCTCGACCACCCGCGGCGCCAAGCCGTCCGGGAAACCGACCGGATCGGCTCGCTGCTCCCGGATAGCTGCCGTCCGGCGGATCGGTAGGCCAGTGGTCTGCAAACGCTCCAGGTCAGAGGCCTGGAGGCCGCGGGAATGAAAGCGGCGAGCCCGGCTTAATTGCTCGTCGCTGAGGTTGTCGGCACGGAGATAGATGTTGGCCAGGCCAAGCCGGCCGATCCGCCGCATCGTCTCGGCCTCCGCTCCGGCCCCGATGGCCAGAATCGCCAGAACAGTGGAGACCCCGCACACCACGCCGACGATGCTGAGGATAGAGCGTAGTTTGTGCAACCGCAAGGAGTGGAAGGCGGTGCGGATGCTGGCAGAAAAGTGTTCAGTCATGGCAGAGCCTGCCCTGGCGCAATGACGTCCGGCGCCCGGCACAGGCGGCCACATGGTGATCATGGGTAACCATGACGATGGTGTGGCCGTCATCGTTCATCTCACGGAGCAGGGCTAGAATCTCGCCGCTGCTGCGCTCGTCCAGATTGCCGGTCGGTTCATCGGCCAGAATCAAATCAGGTCCGGCGGCCAACGCTCGGGCAATGGCCGTCCGCTGCATCTCGCCGCCGGACAATTCGGCCGGCCGATGAGACCGGCGATGGCGCAGACCGACCCGATCGATCGCCTGATCGACGCGGCTTCGAGCCTGCTCCTCGTCGAGGTCGTCCCGGTAGAGAAACGGTAAAGCGACATTGTGCGCGACATCGAGTTGCGGCAACAGATAGAACATCTGAAAAATATGGGCAATACGTCGCGACCGCAAACGGGCCAGCTCCCTTTCCGGCAGCCCGCTCACCTCCTTGCCGTCAAACCGGTAACTGCCGCCGCTGGGGCGCAACAGACAGCCAAGGATATGCAGCAACGTTGATTTGCCGCATCCGGATGTGCCCATCACGGCCAGATAGTCGCCACGCTCCAGGTCGAGCTCGAGTTCTTCGAGCACCGGGACCGTTCCGGCACCACGCCGGTAGTGGTGAACCAGGCGGCGCAACTGAACGATCACGATCCCCTCGAATCGCCGGCGGCAGAAGAGTTGACCGCTTCCGGCTCCACCTGGGATACCAGATCCCCGCGGTCCAGCCCGGCAACGATTTCCACATAATCTTCGGTGCGGTGACCAAGCGTGATCGGCAGCCGTTCATAGGTGCCATGCCGGTACCGGTAACAATAATCGCCGCCGCCATCGCGAAAAACCGCCTGAATCGGCAGAACCGGCACCTGCGCACGCCGGGCGATTTCTACCTCCACCCGGGCCGACATGCCGGGCCTGAGCCGGTCGTCGGAGGCGACCAGGTCAAAGTCGACCTGAAAAAACTTCTCCTCCGTCTGGCCGCCTTTTTTAGCCAGTGCGCCGATGACCGCCAGGGTGCCGGCAAACGATTCCTCAGGATAGGCGTCAACAAAGACAACCGCCGGCTGGCCGACCCGTATGCGATGCAGGTCCGACTCCCGCACCCGGCTCCGCACCTTGAGGCTGGAGATATCCGGGAAATAGAGGATCGGCTGGTTGACGATAACGGTGTCCCCTTCCCGCGGCGGTCGCATCTCCCCGTCGCGAAACGTCTCATAATGCACGATCATGCCGTCGAAAGGCGCCCGCAGTACGGTCCTGTCCAACTCCTGCCGAGCCTTGCCCAACGCCGCCTCGGCGGCGGCCAGCTTGCCGCGGGCCTGGGTCAGGGCCGCCTCGCTGTTGGCGATCTTATGTACCCCCGCCTGTTTGATCTGATCGATGGCCAATCGGGTATTCTGCTCCTTGGCTCGAGCCGTCTCAAGCAATACCGGCAGAACATAGTTTTCGTAGCTGTCGTACTGCCGTTTTGCCGACCGGTAGCTCTCCTCAAGGGTATCCACATCCTCCCGCACCCGGTCCAACTCGGCCGGGTTGGCTATTCCCTCGGCGGCCAGGTTTTCCAGTTCCTGCAGATAGGCGCGATGTCGGTGCAGGGCCAGCTCCGCATCGTCCAGGTCATCCTGGAGCTGGGCAAGCTGCAACGGTCCTTCGCCTTCCTTCAGCCGTTTCAGATCCAGTTGGGCCACTTTGTGCTGGTACTCGGCAGTGACAATCCTCTGATTCGCCTCGTTCTTCTCCCATTCAACCAATTGGTGGGCCGCCTCCAGAGCCGCCCGGAGATTGTCCACCTGGGCCTCCAGTTCGTTGACCGCTTCCTCGAACGGCTGGGCATCGAAGCGAACGAGGATCTCGTCCTTGGCGACGAACCGTCCATTGGGCGCCAAGTGGATGATTTTGGCCCCCGGTCCCCTGATCTGAGAAGAGATCATATGCGCGGTCGCCGCTTCCAGCGTGCCGAGCGTCCTGATGGTCACCACCAGATCACGTTCCTCCACCCGGGCCAGGAACGAAGGCGTCGTTGCGGGCTGGTGCTGGTACGAACCGGTCAGCACGTAGTAGCCGGCCACCGGCAGCGCCGCCAGCAAAAGGCAGATGAAGAGCAATCGTCCAGCCTGCATGGCTCACCCCCCTGCCGAATCGAGCAGGGTCCCCATGGCCGCCCGTAACCGATAGCCGTTGACGATGTACTGAATCTCATCGCCGACCAGGTCGGCCCGGGCCTGTTGGAGCTGCCCCTGCGATTCGACCAGATCGAAGTTGTCGGCTTCGCCGTGACGGAACTTCGCCTGGGCCAGACGAAACTTGCCGTTGGCCTGAGCGATCTGCTGACGCCGCAGGGTTATGCGCTGGGCCGACTTGTCCAGGGCGTTGAGCACCCGCCGAACGTCGCGAATGATATTTTCCTCCACCGTGGCACGTTGTAACTGACGGCGATTGACGGCAATCCGACTCTGCTGCCAGCGCGCCTTCTCCGCCGAGCGGGACAGGTCGGAGGAACTGGAGAGACTGACGCTGAGCAGGTTCTCATCGTAATCGGGCAGATATGCTTCGTCTCCGAACCTGCCGCCGCGGCGGTAGGCGGCCTCCAACTGGAGATCGGGCAGGATATTGTGGGCGGCCAACCGGGCCCGCCGTTGTGCTTCGTCGATATCGGCACGGGCCTGGCGAAGTTCCACGCGGTTGGCAAGCGCCACCTGTACCGCCTGGTCGAGATCGATCTCGATCAGCGCGTAGTGCAGCGGCGCCCGGACCGCCAGCGACTGTTCCAGGGGCAGGGCAAGCACAGCCTTCAGCTGATCACCGCCGTTTTGCTGCCGTTCCCGAGCCAGATTGAGACTGTCTTCGACCTCCTTGATCCTGATCTCCAGCCGATAGACATCCATGGCCCGGGCCAAGCCGGCCCGTTCCTTGCTGCGGGTCATCGTGCGCTGCCGCTCCAGTTCCTCGAGTTGCTGTTGATACAAGGCAATCAGCTGCTCCTCCTTGATCAGATCATAGACGGCGGAAACGGTTTCCACGACGACATCAACCTGCTGCCGCAGCAACTGGCGACGGGCGGAGGCCACGCTGAAACGGTTACCGTAGACCTCGTCAAGCACCGCTTCCTTCCCGAGCCCGCGCAGCAGCGGCACGGTAATGGCACAGCCAAGGTCGGCATCATAGCGATCATCACCTTTGGCGACACTCGGCTCCACGGCCACGCGGATACCGCTATGGAAGGTCTTGGCAACCGAACCGCCCACTTCCCAGACCGACAACTCCTGCTCGTCGCTGCGCGAATAGTTGATGCTCGACAGCGGCTGGACCTTTATGGCAAACGCTTCCTGTGCCGCCGTCAGCCCCTGTTCAGTGCTGGCTATACCGTAACTGGCATCCCTGATCGTACGATTGTTGAGCAGAGCCAGCTCGATGGCCTCTTCCAGAGACACCTCGGACGGAAGGTGCGGCACTTCCGTTGGTTCAGCCGCCGGTAGTGCTGGCGGCAGCATCAGTGCCAGCAGCATCACTCCCACTGCCAACCATCGTCCGCTCACACCTGTCGGTTTTTTTCTGGTCATGGTCATTTTCTTTGATGAAAGGCTTACGATACGCTGTCCCCTCTCTATGTACCATGACCATCACCATCGAGAAAATTGCTTTTCTCGGCACCGGCAAAAAAGCCCGGTTACCGTGGAGAATCGCGCATCTCTATCGGCGGCCGTCACCGCCGCAGCTGAGACCATTCGCCCCCCGATCCCGGGAAAATTGATTTTTCATTGACTTTTTATGATCGTTTGTGATCACTCTAATGAGGTATCTCCTTTTCGTTCATCCGACCAGGCCCATGAGGTTTGCCATAATTCTGTGCAGCTCTCCATTCGCCGCAACCGTGCCTGACCGGTCCGATTTTGCAAAAGCGACCATCGGCCATTGCCGCCACTCAGACCATGAGCCGGCCATTACCCTCAAACGCGGGGGCACCCCCCATCTCTGAACACTCCCGGAGGACACGATCGTGAAAAAGAAACTGACCAGATTCGACCTGCAAGCCATGAAGGACGAGGGCAAACGCGCCGTCTGGATGACCGCCTATGATTACGTGACCGCGCAACTCGCCGAAGAGGCCGGCATGGATATGCTGCTGGTCGGCGACAGCCTGGGTATGGCCGTGTACGGTTATGCGGGTACCGTGCCGGTGACCATGGACCAGTGCCTTTACCATTGCGAGGCCGTCCGCCGGGCCGCTCCC
>JAUVWB010000304.1 GCA_030604345.1 Desulfofustis sp.
CCCACTCCTTCTGCTTGGCCTCGACATATTTCTCGAAAATATGCGGACCGAGGGTCTCCCTGGCAATCGGGCTCTGTTTCAGCTCGTTGATCGCCTCTTCCAGGCTGCCGGGCAGCACGGTGATCCCCTCCTCGACCATCTCGGCCCGGGTCATCTCATAGATGTCCTTGTTGACCGGTGGCGGCGGAGCCAGCTTGTTCTTGATGCCGTCCAGGCCGGCGTTGAGCATCATCGCCAGGGCCAGGTACGGGTTGGTGCTCGGATCCGGGCTGCGCAGCTCGGCGCGGGTGGACATGCCGCGAGAGGCCGGAATCCTGATCATCGCCGAACGGTTGGACGCCGACCAGGAAGAGTAGACCGGCGCCTCATAGCCGGGCACCAGCCGCTTGTAGGAGTTGACCAGTGGGTTGGTGATCGCGGTAAACCCGCGCGCGTTCTTCATCAGCCCGGCGATATAGTGGTAGGCCACCTCGGAGAGCTGCAGTTTGTCCTTTTCGTCATAGAAGGCATTGGTGCCTTCCAGGTTGAACAAGGATTGGTTGGTATGCATGCCCGAACCGTTGATGCCGAAGATCGGCTTGGGCATGAAGGTGGCGTGCAGCCCGTACTTGGCGGCGATCGTCTTGACCACCCACTTGAAGGTGATGGTGTTGTCGGCGCAGGTGAGCGCATCGGCATACTTGAAATTGATCTCGTGCTGTCCTTCGGCGACCTCATGGTGTGACGCCTCGATTTCAAAGCCCATTTTCTCCAACACCTCGATAATCTCACGGCGGCAGTCATTGGCCTTGTCTTCCGGATCGAGAGAGAAATAGCCGGCAATGTCCTGAGAAACCGTGGTCGGCTGCCCGTCCTCATCGAACTCGAAGAGAAAGAATTCGCATTCGGTACCGACGTTCATGGTGAAACCGAGTTCGCGGGCCTCGGCCAGCACCCGCTTCAGGTTGACGCGCGGGCACCCGGAAAACGGCGTCACCCCGTCGGACATATAGACATCGCAGATGACCCTGGCAGCGGCTATGCCCTCCTTGTTCCGCCAAGGCAAGACGACAAAGGTATCGTAATCGGGCTTGAGGTACATGTCCGATTCGTTGATGCGAACGAAGCCGTCGATCGACGAGCCGTCGAACATCATCTTGCCGTCCAGCGCCTTTTCTATCTGGCTGCGCGGAATGGCCACGTTTTTCATGAAACCGAAAATATCGACGAACTGGAGGCGGAAGAAATGAATATTCTTTTCCTCGATTATTTTCATTATGTCTGCCCTGGTCATGTCACGCTTCTCCTTTCTCCTCATGCTGTAAGAAATCGCACGGCGGCTTCCGATGCGACAGGTTTACCGTTGCTTACCGGATCATTTCCTCTTGCGCCAAAGTGTTCAGCCGCTTTGACGGAACCACCGAGCCACAGCTCGCGATTCTGTTCACTGCCGGCCCAGCGCCCGCAACACCTCCTCCACCAGCTCGTGCTGCAGAACCGGATCGTCGATCCGTTTGCCCCGTCGGTCCGTGACGTAGAAGACGTCGATGAGCTGGCCGACCTCGGTGGCGATAAAGGCCTTGTGGATGTTGATGCCGAAATCGGCAAGGGTCTGGGTAATTCGATACAACTGACCGGGTAAGTCGGCGGCATGCACCTCGACGATGGTAAACTCGTCGGAGCTCTCGTTCTCCACCTCCACCCGGTATTCATGACTGCCGGCCAATTCCAGACGGCGCCCGGCGGATGATTTCAACTTCTCGTGCAGACGCTGGGCGAGACTGAACCGGTGACTGACTGCCAGATCAAGCTGGCGGTTGATTTCGGCCCAGTCGAATTCGGAAAATTCCACCCCATCGGCCGGCCGGACATCGATCGTATCCACCACGGTCCCATCCGGCCAGGTGAAGATCTGGGCGTTGACCACATTGAGGTTATTGTAGGTCATCACCCCGCACATCTTGGCCAGCAGCCCCGGCTGATCATGGGCCATGACCAGCACCGACCAGTGGTCACCACTTTCCTCGGCCAGCACCAGCGATTTCTGGCGAATCACCGAATAGCGGTCGCGATGGAGGCGCAGGTGGGTAAGAACGGTCCCCGGGGTAAAACTGCAGAGATAATCGGGAGCCAGGTCTGCCACCGACATCCGCAGCCCCTTCTGGTTTTTGGCCAGGTCCTGCACCTGCTCGCGCAGCCAGGCGACCCCTTCCACATACTGGCGGTCAACCATCGCCGATCCGTCGGCCTCCTCGTCGGTATGAGCCAAATAAGCGGCAACCTTATGATAGAGATCCCGCATCAACGAAGCCTTCCAATCGCTCCAGGCCGAAGGGCCGGTGGCACGGGAATCGGCGACCGAGAGCAGGTAGAGCATGGCCAGCCGCTCCGGGTCGCCGATGAACTCGGCACAGCGCTTGATGAAAGCGCGGTCCTCCAGGTCCCGGCGCAGCGCGTTTTCCGGAATAAACAGGTGGTGACGAACGAGAAAGACCAGCAGATCGACCTCGGTCTCATCAAGCTGCAACCGGCTGCCGATGGCCCCGGCCAGTTCAGCCCCGTAGACGGAATGGTCGCGACCGCTGTTCTTGCCGATATCATGCAGCAGCGCTGCCAGGTGAAAGGGACGTTCCCGGGTGACCAGCCCGGCGATCTCCGGTTCCTCGGCAACGACTCGATGCAACTCGGCAAGCGCCTGCAGCGAGTGACGGTCGACCGTGTAGATGTGATAGACGTCATGCTGAGCCAAGGCGTCGATTCGGGCAAACTCGGGCAGGTAGGCGCCAAGCAGGCCGGTGTCGAGCATGATCTCAAGGTACGGCAGGCAATCGCCATCGGCCAGCACCGCAAAAAAAGGCTTGGCCATCCGAGGCGAAGCCCGCAGCTTCGGGGTAATCAGGTTTGCCTGTTCGGTTATCGTCATCCGCGATCGATGATGCAGCGGCAGGCGGCAGCGAAGCGAAGCGAGGATCGCCCGCATCATCAGGTAGGGTTTGGCGGCCAGCTCCTCCCCCCGGGCGGTCAGGTGCACCC
>JAUVWB010000034.1 GCA_030604345.1 Desulfofustis sp.
ATTGTTCGAGGTGCTGCCGATGGCCGGCATCTACGACTATCTGCCCGACTGGCGGTCGTTTGTGGCGGAATTGGATAATCTCAGGCGACACGGTATCATCGAGACTATCCATGATCTGTGGTGGGATGCTCGACCCAACGGCACGCTCGGAACCGTGGAGATCCGGATTTGCGACCTACCCACCCGTTTCCGTGATATCCTGGCCATCGTCGCCTTGATCCAGGCCACCGTCGCCTGGTTGGCGGACTCGAGTCCCGAGACCCGACCGTTGCGCGGCACCTTGCTGCGGGCCAATAAATGGCAGGCGGCCAGATATGGGCTGGAAGGACGATTTGTCGACCCCACCGGCAAACTCGGCAGCCATGCCATGAATCTGCGCCTTGCGGCCATGCTGCTGAAACGCAAGGTGACCGAGTTGGCAGACCAGTTGCACTCCGCACCCTATCTTGAGCACCTGGATTCGATTATATCCGGTGGCACCGGAGCGGACCTGCAGCGGCGGGTGTATCACAAGAGTGGCCAGTTCAAGGAGGTCATCAGAACCGTCCAGAACGGTTTCTGGACATAGGGTTCAAGACAGCGGTGCTACTGCTCCGGGACGGACGAAAGACCCCTGCGGAGTGCCTCCGCCGTCTGGCAGGGATGAAGCGATGAACAACACCGATCAAGACCATACTCCGGCAGGCCAAGATCCGTCGACGGCAACAACCAATCCCCCGTCACGCCCAGCTCAACAGCCTTCCGCTGATGAGCTGGAGCGTATGGTGGCCGTCCATCTCGGCCAGGAGCGGAGCCGCATCCGCGTGTCGCCCTGGGTACTCCGGGTGCTATCGGCCCTGATTGCGGTCATCGTGCTGCTGCTGCTCTTTTCCTGGCTGCCGGAGTGACCACCGGCAGGATCAGCCCAGATGCAGCAGCATACCGACCTGGTAGACCAGCACCGCCAGGGTGAAAGCGAAGACGGTGTTGAAGGCCATGGAGAACACGGCCCACCCCCAGGAGGCCTCTTTGGCGATACAGGCGACTGTGACAAAGCAGGGCGCGTAGAACATGATGAACACCAGTGCCGAAACGGCAATCACCCGATTCCAGTTTTCCGACCGTTGTAACCGTTGGCTCAAGGAATCAGGTGCCTCGGGGTCCACCTCCCCCATGGAATAGGCAGTCCCCAGCGTCGAGATGATCACTTCTTTCGCGGCGAACCCGCCGAGCAGGGCTATATTTGTGCGCCAATCGAATCCGGCGAATTGAGACAGCGACTCCAAGGCCGTACCGATGCGGCCGGCCAGGGACAGGCGCAGGGCGGCGGCCGCTTCCTGTTGGTCGATAAACGCCAGCTTCTCGGCGAGTTCAACAGCCGCCTCGGACCGATCGTCCCGGTCGTCGGCCAACTCGGCGGCAACCTCGGGCGCGGAGGCGGCCATCAGGGTCTGGCGCTGTTCAGTGAAACGGGCCTGCTCTGTAGACGGCAGCCCCGGGTAGGTCATCATCGCCCAGAGCAGGATGGAGATGGCGAGGATGACCGTGCCCGCCTTTTTAATATACTGCCAGGTCCGTTCCCAGGTATGGATGAGCAGTCCGCGCAGGGTGGGATAGCGGTACGGCGGCAATTCCATGACGAACGGCGTCGCTTCGCCGCGCAGGAAGGTCATGCGCAGGAATTTGGCGACACAGAGCGCGACCAGCCAGGCGAGCATGGTGAAGAGGAACATCATCATCGCCTTGTATTCGGTGAAGAACGCCCCGATCAGCAAGGCCAGCACCGGTACTTTCGCGCCGCAGTTCATGAAGGGTACGGTGAGCAGCGTGGCCATGCGTTCTTTCGGCGAACGCAGGGTTCGGGTGGCCATCACGCCCGGCACGGCGCAGCCGCCGGCGATGCCGCCGGAAACGATGAAGGGCATGACCGAGGAGCCGTGCAGCCCGAAGGAGCGAAAGATCCGATCCATCATGTAGGCGACCCGGGCCAGGTAACCGGAGTCCTCCAGCAGGGCGATGCCGAAGAACATGAACAGGATCAGCGGCACGAAGCCGAGCACGCCGCCGACCCCGTCGATGACGCCCGAGACGATCAGCGAACGCAACGGGCCTTCGGGGAGAAGTGCTTCGATCGTAGCCGACAACCAGCCAAAGAAGCCTTCTACCCAGACCACCGGCAGCTCGCTCCAGGAAAAGGTGAATTTATACAGTCCCATCAGGATAGCCAGCATGATGATCGGGCCGAGCAGGCGATTGGTGACTACTTTGTCGATCTTGTCCGACGTGTAGAGTCGATCGCTGTCGAAGGTCTGGGTGATGACGCCGTTGCGTAAAACCGATTTCAGGTACCCGTAGCGATGGTCGGCGATGATGGCCTCGGGGAAGACGCTGAGCGTTTTCTGCAGGTGCTGGGATACCTTGTTGACCTCCGCTTCGAGAGCGGCCGCAACGGTTGGTGATTCGTCGCGTCCCAGAACGATGATCTGTTCATCGTTTTCCAGGTATTTGATGGCGGTGAAACGAGCGGGATAGCGTTCGGTGAGAAAGGAGTGGCGCTCGATCTCAGCCACCAGCTGCATGATGGCGGCGTCCAGGTCATCGCCGTAGGAAATGGTCAGCGGTTGCCAGGAGCTCTCTCCGGCCGCCACCTGACAGGCGGTTGCAATCAGTTCTTTGGTCCCGATTCCCGTTCGGGCGATGATCGGGACAACCGGCACCCCCAGCAGCGCTGACAATTTTTCGGTGTTGATGGTGATGCCTCGCGACTTCGCCACATCGACCATGTTCAGGGCAATCACCAGAGGGACGCCCAGTTCGAGGAATTGAGCGGTCAGGTAGAGGTTGCGCTCCAGATTGGAGGCATCGACAATATTGATGACGACTCCCGG
This sequence comes from Desulfofustis sp., assembly GCA_030604345.1. Next base: position 2,868 of record JAUVWB010000034.1, read on the forward strand.
CTTTTCGTTCACCAAAAAATCACGCGCCACCAGTTCTTCTGCCGAATAGGCGGTCAAGGAGTAGGTGCCGGGCAGATCGACCAGTTTGATTCGCTGGCCGTTTTGAAGGACGTATCCCTCCTTGCGTTCGACGGTGATGCCGGGATAATTGCCCACATGCTGACGGGCGCCGGTGAGATGGTTGAACAAGGTAGTCTTGCCGGCGTTGGGGTTGCCGGCCAGGGCAAAGGTGTGACTGATGTCCGTTTTCATGAGCGGCTCTGGTTGGTTCGGTAGATACGTTAGAAGTGGTTAACAAAGAATCAGCGCGGTACGGCGACCATGATTTGATCTGCCTCGTTGTTGCGGAGGGTTAAAAGGGTGGTGCCGACTTTGAGGGCAACCGGGTCCTTGAGTGGGGCTCGGCCGGTGATGGTGATTTCAGCACCGGGAACCAGCCCCATATCCCTGATTCGACGCCCGAGCTCACCATCGGCGGTGACCGCCGAGATGGTTGCTCGTTGGCCCGGGGTCAGCGCCCGTAACGATATACTAGCCATGGGTTGGTCCTTTTTTGTTATCGTTAGGTTTCTGGGTCACGGAGCAGGAGGAAGCAGCGGTGCAGCAGCCGCATCCCCCCTCGATGCACTGGGGCATGTCCCGATCACTGGTTGCGACCCGCCATTGGCGCCAAAAGCGGCGGCCAAGGAAAAGGGCGCAGGCGCCGATGATAATGCCAATGAGTACTGTTTGCCACATGATAGCTCCGGTGTTTAGGGGGCCCTAATATTGATTGCCTGAAAAAACCGGCAAAAGCCGGTCTCGCCAATAACAACCAAGTCAGTGAGTACTATTCAGTCACCACAATGGTGTTGAGCGTGTCCTGGTCGAGGGAGATGGTTCCTCCATGCACCCTTACCAGGCAGCGGTCGCCGTTGGGGGCATCGACCAGTTCTATCTCGTTGCCCGGGTAGAAGCCGAGCGCTGCCAAGCGGGCGCATTGTTTGCGATCACCGGAAATGGAACAGACCTTGACCTTGCCGCAGGTTCGCTTAGTACTCAGCGGAATGCCGTTGCACGGGCGGCAGGAACAATCGCCGTTGTGTTTTCTCTGTCGCAAGCCGCATCCCTGACCAAACCATTTTTTAACCATGTCGTGCCCTGTCTGTTGCCGTCAAAACGCTCATCCTTCCCACCTGACGAAAGGCTTCTTTTAGGTACAACAAACAATAAGTAGTGTCAACACCTTTATCAAAGGGCCACAAATAAATTAGCATTCGCTAACAATGCCGGCAAACGGGGGGCCGGCACCGTGTTGCCGTTCGGGTGGTTAAGGTTGACGGTACGACGCGTGTCCGGCCTATGGCTCGTCGACTTGAACCATGATGAAATCGGCTTCGTTATTGCGCAGGGTGAGCGTACCGCCCATGATCCGCAGGGCCACCGGATCGTTGAGCGGGGCCCGGCCTTTGACGGCTATCTCGCTTCCCGGAACCAACCCCATCTCCCTGATGCGACGGCCGAGAATGCCGGTTGCTTTGACCGAGACGATGGTCCCGGTCTGGTCCTTTTTCATCTGACGCAGGTTGATGATCGGCATGGGCGTTCGTGAGTGAGTAGACTACTGACTAATCTTGGCCCAGGTATCGCGCAGGGTGACAATCCGATTGAAGACCGGCTGCCCCGGTGTGCTGGTGGCCGAATCGATACAGAAATAGCCGAGCCGCTCGAATTGGACCTGCCGGCCGGGGGGCAACTCGGCAAGCGACGGCTCGATCAGACTATGGGGTATAATTTGCAGCGATTCCGGGTTGAGGTGCTGTTTGAAATCCACTTCCTTGTCTCCGTCCGGGTGTTCGACGCTGAACAGCCGATCGTAGAGTCGTATCGTACAGGGTACAGCGTGGGCTGCGGAGAGCCAGTGAATGGTGCCCTTCACCTTGCGCCCGTCCGGTGAGGTACCACCTCTGCTCTGTGGGTCGTAGGTGCAATGGACGGCGATGATCTCACCGCTCTGCGGATCCTTGTCCACCGACACACAAGTGATGTAATAGCCGTAGCGCAGCCGTACCTCGCGGCCGGGCGCCAGACGGAAAAACTTGCCCGGAGGATCTTCCAGGAAATCGTCCTGCTCGATATAGAGTTCACCGCTGAACGGCAGCAAACGGCTGCCGAATTCCGGCTTGAGCGGATGGTTCTGGGCCTCCAGCTGTTCGACCTGGCCGTGCGGGTAGTTGTCGATGATGACCTTGAGCGGGTTGACGATGCCAATGGCCCGCGGTGCCGTCTCGTTGAGGTCGTCCCGGACCGCGTTTTCCAAGACGCTCATGTCGATCCAACTCTCTTTTTTACCGATGCCGATCTGCTCACAGAAGGATCTGATGGAGCGGGGTGTGTAGCCGCGCCGTCTGAGCCCGGAGATGGTCAGCATGCGCGGATCGTCCCAGCCGTCCACCAGGCCCTCGTTCACGAGCTGTAGGAGTTTGCGCTTGCTCATCACGGTGTAGGTCAGGTTGAGCCGGGCGAATTCAATCTGCCGGGGGTGGCACGGGGTCTGCAACGTGTCCAGCACCCAGTCGTAGAGTTGGCGGTTGTCCTGGAACTCCAGGGTGCACAGGGAGTGGGTGATGCCTTCCAGCATGTCGGACAGACAATGGGTGAAGTCATACATCGGATAGATGCACCAGGTGTCGCCGGTCCGGTGATGAGCCACCTTGAGGATGCGGTAGAGCACCGGGTCGCGCATCAGGATGATGGGTGAGGCCATGTCGATCTTGGCGCGCAGGACCCGTTCTCCTTCCTCGTAGCGTCCGTCACGCATGTTGCGGAACAGGGTGAGGTTCTCTTCCACCGTACGGTTCCGGTACGGGCTCTCTTTTCCCGGTTCGGTCAAGGTGCCGCGATAGGCCCGGATCTCTTCACCGCTCAGGTCACACACGTAGGCCTTGCCGAGGGTGATGAGCTGTTCGGCAAACTGGTACAGCTGCTCGAAGTAATCGGAGGCGTAATAGAGATGCTCGTCCCAGTCGAAACCGAGCCAGCGGACGTCGCGCTGGATCGACTCCACGTAGGCCACCTCTTCCTTGCTCGGATTGGTGTCGTCGAAGCGTAGATGGCACCTGCCGTTGAATTCTTTGCTGATGCCGAAATTGAGGCAGATCGACTTGGCGTGGCCGATATGCAGAAAACCGTTCGGTTCCGGAGGAAAGCGGGTTACCGGTTGGGGGTGTTTGCCGCTCTTCTGGTCCTCGGCTACGATCTGACGAATGAAATCCAGGGGTCTGCCGGCGGCAGGAGCTGTCTCGCTGGTCATGGTTTTGCTTTACTCCGTCTGGAATGAGGCATAGATGTCCGCTGTCCGGTTCAGCCGCTCGACCACCTTGTCCCGGCCCAGGGCCAGGAGGATGTCGAACATGGACGGGCCGGCCAGCTGGCCGGTGACGACGGTACGCATACCGTTGATGATGACCCCCGGCTTGACGCCGGCTTGGTCGGCAGCCTCTCTGGCCAACCGCTCCGTTTCCGCCAGAGAAAAATCGGCCAGAGCCCGATAGGCCTGGCCCAGCGCGGGCAACAGGTTTTGCAGGTCGTCATACGGGGCCAGGTTTTTGCGAAAGGCCTTGTCTTCGATGTCATAATCGTCGCTGAAATAGGCGCGACCGACCGAGGAGAAGTCCTTGAGGGTGTGGAAGCGGCTGCGGATCAGGTCGACGGTGGCGTGAAACCAGGGCTGCAACTGGTGATCCCAGGCGTCCTGCCAGAGGCCGGCGGCGATCAGTTCGTTTTTGACCAGCGGTGCCAGTTCGACAATGGCCATGGTACGGAGGTAATGCTCGTTGATGGCGATGGCCTTCGGGTCGGTGAAAAACTTGGGGTCGCCTTTACGATAGTTGAAGATCGACGCGGAGCGATTGATCCGTTCCAGGGTGAAGACCTCGATCAGCTCTTCCCGGGAGAAGATCTCCCGGTCGTCGCCGGGTGACCAGCCCAACAAAACCAGAAAATTATTGAAGGCCCAGGGAATGAAACCGTTATCCCGATAGAATTGGACGGCCACGATCTCGCCGTGGCTGCGTTTGGAGATCTTCGCCTTTTTGGTGTCCAGGGTCAGCGGCATATGGGCGAAGACCGGCACCGGCGCCTCGAGGGCCTCGTAGAGCAGCAGCTGTTTAATGGTGTTGGTCATGTGATCCTGGCCGCGGATCACATGGGTGATGCGATCACGGATGTCGTCGACAACGTTGCACAGCAGGTACAGCGGACTGCCGTTGGAACGGACGATCACGAAGTCGTCTATTTCCTCGTAGTTGCTTTCGATGCGGCCAAGCACCTTGTCGTCATAGCCGATCCGGCCCTGCCGTTTGGGGGTCTTGAAGCGGATGACAAACGGCTCTCCAGCGGCGGCCCGGGCCTCGCTCTGCTCCCGGCTCAGTCGCCGGCAGGTGCCGTCGTAGCCCACATGAGCCTTGGCCGTCAGGGCCGCCTCCCGTTTGGCGTCGAGTTCCTCCTTGCTGCAAAAGCAACGGTAGGCGTGATCGGATGCGAGCAATCGTGCCGCCGCGGCCCGGTGATCGTCGCTGAACTCGGTCTGGAAGTAGGGGCCTTCGTCCCAATCGATGCCGAGCCAGGTCAAACCATCGATGATACCGTCTATTGATTCCCTGGTGGAGCGTTCGGTATCGGTGTCTTCGATGCGGAGGATCAGCTTGCCCCCGGTCTTTTTGGCATAAAGCCAGTTGTAAAGCGCCGTTCGGGCGCCGCCGATGTGAAGGTAGCCGGTTGGGCTCGGGGGAAAGCGGAGACGGGTTTCGGTCATGATATTTCCTGCTGGTCATGCCGACCGATGTCTGCCTCGGCCGGGCTTGCTTCTCTGGTCGCGGTCGGGCTTGGGCGGCAGAGAAGGTCCATGATGGGTAGGGTCATCGTCGGTGGTGGCGGCGATGCCGTGGCTGTCGTCGCCGTTATATCGTTTTACGACGGTTTCTTCAACGGCTATGAGCGAAGTGAACGCAAAAGGAGCCAATGAGGCCATGCATCCGGCTGACCCAGGAGATCAGGTCGGAGACGCGATGAGCAAGAGTCGGTGTCCAGGGAGGCGGCGCGGACTCTGGGCCAGGGCGGCGGGATCGGTTCAATGCAGCGCAGGCGAGGGTGACCGGGTTTTTGATTGTTCTCTGCCGGTCAAGGCGTTATATTCAAAGATTTATTGGATTTTGAGAGAAGAAGGATCTCTTGTACGTTTCATCAGCCCCCGGCTGGCACAGCCGGGTGATTCACGAACGAGGAAGCACTATGCGCGTACTAATCAGCGACAATCTGGCCCCGGTCGGAGTTGATATCTTGCGGCGTGCCGGATTGGAGGTCGATGTGAAGACCGGCCTGGCACCGGACGAATTGAAGGCGGTGATCGGTGATTATGAAGGCTTGATCATCAGGAGCGCCACCAAGGTTTCAGCCGACGTCCTGGAGTCGGCGAGTCGGTTGAAAGTCGTTGGCCGCGCCGGCATCGGTCTTGATAATGTCGACATCCCTGCGGCCAGCCAGAAGGGTGTCATCGTGATGAACGCTCCGGATGGCAATGCCACCACCACCGCTGAGCTGGCCATCTCGATGATGATGGCCCTGTCGCGCAACATCCCCCAGGCGACCGCCTCGATGAAGGCGGGAAAATGGGAGAAGAAGAAATTCATGGGCCGCGAATTGAGCGGTAAGACCTTCGGTGTGGTCGGTATCGGTAGAATCGGCAGCATCGCTGCCAACCGGGCTCAGGGGCTGAAAATGAAGACCATCGCCTACGACCCGCATATGCCCAAAGAGGTGGCGGAACGGATGGGTGTCGAACTGGTGTCGTTGGAAGAGCTTGCCGCCAAATCGGATTACATCTCGGTACACGTTCCCCTGACCAAGGAGACCAAACACCTCTTGTCCACCGATTTTTTCAACCGGATGAAACCGGGAGCGATGCTGGTCGATTGTGCCCGCGGCGGCGTTTGTGACGAAGCGGCGCTCCATGAGGCGTTATCGAGTGGCCGGATTGCCGGCGCCGCCCTCGACGTCTTCGCCCAGGAACCGACGACCCTCGAGAATTGCCCCTTGCTCGGTCTTGACAATTTTATCTGTACTCCCCATCTTGGAGCTTCGACCAGCGAGGCGCAGGAGAACGTCGCCAGCGCCATTGCCGAGCAAGTGGCCGACTATCTGCTCAAGGGAACGGTCATCAACGCGGTCAACGTCCCGTCGGTGAGCGATGATGTCCTGGCCCAGGTCGGTCCCTACATCGATCTGGCGGAAATGCTCGGAAATATGCATATGCAGCTGGCCCGGGGAAGCGTTCAGGAGGTGGCCATCGAGTACGGCGGTGGTCTGGCCGAGCTCAACGTCAGCCCGGTCACGGTGGCCTTCCTCAAAGGGCTGTTCATGCCTATTCTCAAAGAAGCGGTCAATTATGTCAATGCCCCGATTATAGCTCGCGACCGGGGTATCAAGGTGGTCGAGTCACGGACCGATCGTACCGATGATTTTATCAATCAGATGTCGGTCAAGGTCGTCACCGACGGCGGCGAGAACGTCCTGGTGGGGACCGTCTTTGGTAAACGGGAACCGCGGCTGGTCCGTTTGAACACGTTCCGCCTGGAGGCCCTGCCGGCAGGACCGATGCTGCTTGTTTTCAACAACGATGTTCCCGGTGTCATCGGAGCCTTGGGAACCGAGTTGGGCAACGCCGGGGTCAATATCTCCCGGATGACCGTCGGCCAGGAAGAAAAGAGCAAACAGAACATCATCTTCCTGGGTACCGACCAATTGATCAGCAACGGGTTGCTGGAACGGGTGCGCGGTCTCGACAACATTTCGGACGCCCAGGTGCTTGATCTGTAACCGTTGCGCACAACAGGAAGAAGGGATTCCCCCCATCGAGAGGAAATGTGATCGTTATGTCTGAAGAAAAAACCACAAGACAGCCCTGTGGAGAAGGAAAGGTCCCCGATCAGCAAGGGCGATGCGTTATGCCGGAGGTCACGTTCTCGACCTTCATCATGTCGCTGAACACGTCCGCCCTCTACCATCTCGGGGAGATTGCCGACCCGGAGACCGGAGCCAGGGTCGTCAATTTCGACCTGGCCCGACACGCCATCGACACGCTGGTGGTGCTGGAAGAAAAGACCAAGGGTAATTTGACCGGAGAGGAACACGAGCTGTTGAAAAACATCCTC
>JAUVWB010000005.1 GCA_030604345.1 Desulfofustis sp.
GATTTTTCTCATTTAGAAATCAATAAAGTCAAACCAACGACTATTGAAAAACAGCATTCCATTAATGGAAATACCAAGATTCTTCTCATTAATTTGTTTCCCATTGAGCTGTGTGGGAAATCGTTAATTTGTGGGATTGGACAGAACATCACTGCGCACAGCAAAACCAAAAATGAACTAAAATCGACCAATCAATTGTTGTCTTTGTTTATTAAACATTCTCCAATTTATACGTTTATCAAAGAAGTTGATTCATCCGTAAGCAGAACTCTGGTGGCCAGTGAAAATTACCGAGATATGATCGGAATCTCAGCAGAAGAAATGATCGGAAAAACCATGCAGGAACTTTTTCCCGCTGAGTTTGCTGATAAGATGACCGCAGATGACTGGTCGGTTATTACAAACGGAAAAAACCTTTGTCTGGACGAGGAATTCAATGGTCGTTACTACACGACCTACAAGTTTCCACTCGAAATCGGAGGGACAAATTTTTTAGCCGGTTATACCATTGACATCACTGATCGAAAGAAGGCTGAAGAAGAATCGCGTCGACGTGGCAATCTGTTACAGCGCATATTTGAAATTTTGCCGATAGGTTTGTGGTTTGTTGATAAGGACGGCAAAATCCTCCGAGGCAACCCTATGGGAATCAAGATCTGGGGAGGAGAGCCACAGGTACCGATGGAGGAGTATGGAGTATTCAAGGCGTGGCGAATCCCTTCATATGAGCCGGTAGGCCCGGATGACTGGGCATTGACAAAAACCATTCGTGAGGGAGTCATCGTCGTTGATGAATTGTTGGAGATAGAGACTTTTACTGGGCAAAGAAAGAAAATCCTAAATTACACTGCGCCTATTCTCGATGAATCTGGGAAAGTGGATGGCGCAATAGTTGTCAACTTGGATGTTACCGAACGGCTTCTGCTTGAAGAGAAGTTTCAACAATCACAAAAAATGGAATCGATTGGCCGTTTAGCAGGAGGAGTCGCGCATGATTTCAACAACATGCTGAGTGTCATACTCGGTAACGTGGAATTGTTGTTACAAAAGGTCAGTCCGAAAGATGAAATATATGATTATTTGACTGAAATATTCAACGCAGGAGACCGTTCAAAAGAAATTACCCGTCAACTTTTAGCCTTTGCCCGGAAGCAGACCATTGCTCCTCGCGTCCTCGATGTGAACCAAGCCATACATAAATCACTCAGTATGGTTCTTCGGTTGATTGGTGAAAATATAGAAATCAGCTTCATATCGGGTGAAGACATACCTTACGTGAGAATGGACCCGTCTCAAATTGATCAAATCCTGATTAATTTATGTGTCAACGCCAGGGATGCAATAGGTAATGTTGGTTGGATAAAAATTGAGACAAAGAAGACGACTTTTGACGATCCCTATTGCGTTGAGCACTCTGGTGCTGTGCCGGGAGACTATGTATTGTTGACAGTGAGTGATAATGGTTGTGGTATGTCTGAAAAAACACTCTCCCAAGTATTCGAGCCATTCTTTACCACCAAAGATCCCGGACAGGGTACTGGTTTGGGTTTGGCAACCGTATACGGCATTGTGCAGCAGAATAACGGCTATATTCAGATTTATAGTGAACTGGGCTTCGGCACCACGTGCAACATCTATCTACCGGCGCATCGGGACAAGTCAATTCGAATCGAGGAACGTTCCATAAAGAGCCAAAAGTTACTGGGAGGGGAAACCGTTCTTCTCGTGGAAGATGAGCCGATGATTCTAAAATTTTCGAGAAGAGTGCTCGAAGGTCTCGGATACCTCGTCTTGGCCGCCAGTTCGCCCGGTGAAGCTATCGCGCTGGCTCGAGCGCATTCTGGTGAGATTCATCTCCTCATGACGGACGTAATCATGCCGGAAATGAATGGGCGTGACCTTGCTCGTAACATTCAATCACTCTATCCGGGGATCACGTGTCTTTTTATGTCTGGGTACACCTCTAATGTCATTGCCCATCATGGCATCATTGACGAAGGAGTTCATTTTATACAAAAACCGTTTTCGGTAACGGATCTCTCCATCAAGATCCGGAACGCCTTGGATAACGTTTCGGATTGAGGATGTGCGGGGACTACGATAGCGAGCGGTACGGAGAGCTTGTTGAGCCCCGCCAGGCTATGAGTGGGAACAGTTTCGTGAGCTTATCGATCGGAGCCTGATGGACGAACGCCGGAAAAAAATGTGGAGCAGTTCGCTGCGACCGAAGTTGTCCCTACTGTTTCTGGCGCTCACCCTGGTACCGTTGCTGATCTTCGGTTATCTGGCCCACCTCTATGCCGAGCAGATCCTGGTGCAGTTGGTGGAGCGCCAACTCGATCAGGTGGCGAAAGACAAGGCGTCGCTCCTTTCCGGTTGGCTCGAGGAGCGGCGTACCGACATGTCAATGGTGGCGGAAACTTCCCTGGTCCGCTCCCTGGCGCCTGCTGAGATCGAACCCTATCTGGATCTGATCAGGAAAAAATTCACCGTTTACCAGGAACTGGTCGTCGTCTCTGCGGACGGGGCGATCGTTGCCGCCAGTCCCGCCCTGACCACGGCGCCGTCACCGGCGTCTGGCATCCCCCCTGGGTCTCGTGGGGAAATGTTCGTGTCGGACATCACCCATGTGCCTGATGCAGGGGAATCGTCGTTTCTCATTGGTGTTCCCGTCCCGGGTCCCGGCGATACGGTGGCCGGTATGGTGTATGGGCGGGTGGGCACCGAGAAGATCATCCACTCCATTCTCTCGGTCTCCCTCGGCACTACCGGAGAATGTTATCTGGTGGATGGGGAGGGTCGGTTCCTGGCCCATCGGGAGCCGCACCGGATTCTTACGGAAAATATCTCTCAATCGGCGAGTTTCCAGAATATCTTCGCCAAAACCGACCGGACCGGCGCCTATCTCGATTATCGTGGCGTGGAGGTTCTGGGAACGGCACTCAAGGTTGGTGATACGGATTGGTATATCGTGGTGGAGCAGGATCGGGCCGAGGCGTTTGCCGCTGTCGACAAACTCAAGGGGCTGCTCTTCCTGGCCGTGTTGGTCTGCATCCTCAGCGCGCTGGCGCTTACCGTGGTGATCAGCTCCCATATCGTTGCCCCGATCAGAAGACTGAGCCGCTACGCGGAACGGATCGTCGATTCCCGGTTCGACGAACCGGTCGCGGCCAGCGGTCGCAGCGATGAGATCGGGACGCTCTACCATGCGGTGACCGATATGGCAACCAGGCTGAAGGAGCGCCATCAGGTGCTCGAAGAGCAAGTCGGGCAACGGGAAGCGGAGTTGAAGGAGACCGATTTGATGCTGCGTGAGACTCGCCTGGTGGCGCAGCGATCGGAGAAGTATGCGGCCATGGGCCGAATGGGAGCGGCCATCGCCCATGAGATCCGCACCCCGTTGACCTCCATTAAGCTCTTTCTCGAATCGGTTCAGTCGGAACTTGCCATTTCTGCTGAATTCGAGGAAGATTTCACCATTGCCATGAACCAGATCGGTCGGATCGAGGCGACGATCAACCGCTTTCTCGATTTTTCCAAGCCGCAGGATCTGGTTTTTTCCGATATTGATGTGAATGCTCTGCTGGCCGATCTGCTGGCCATGGTCCGGCCCCAGATCAATCGCCAGGAGTGCGCCTTGCGCAGCTTTCTCGGAGAACGGCTGCCGCTCGTCCTGGGCGATCGACGTTTGCTGGCCGAGGCACTGATCAACCTGCTGGTCAACGCCCTTGATGCCATGCCGGCGCACGGTACCCTGTCCGTATCGGCGGCGGCGGATCGTTTTGTTGTCGATGGCCGGGAGGTTGCCTGCGTCAGAATCGACATCGGTGATACCGGGCAGGGCATCAGTGATGACCAGCTGTCCAGGATCTTCGAACCGTTTTTCACCACCAAGCCGACCGGGACCGGACTGGGGCTGCCGTTAGTGTTGAACACGATCCGCAACCACGGCGGTGATATCCGGGTGGCCAGCACGTGCGGACAAGGCACGGTTTTTTCACTGTATCTCCCGGGGAAGGGAAACCTCACCGGGACGGGAGCATGATGGAAAAGGTTGTAGTGATCGATGACGATGACGGCCTGCTGCACTTTCTCAGCAGGTTTTTCCAGCGCAAGCATTTTGCCGTCACCGCCTGCAGAAACGCGCGCGAGGCTGTCGAAGCCATTTCCCGCGAGACCTTCGATCTGATCATGCTCGATTACAAGATGCCGGAGATCAACGGTCTGGACGCGCTGGTGCAGATCAAGGAAATATAGCGCAAGACCCCGGTCATCCTGATGACCGCCTACGGCACCATGGATCTTGCCATCGAAGCGATGAAACGCGGCGCTTATGACTATCTGGTCAAACCGTTCGATCAAAAGGATCTGACCAGAATCGTCGGGGAAGCGTTGACGGTCAACCGGCAAATGAAGGAGGCGGTCGGCCTGCCGGCCGTCGATACGGCTCAATTGTCACCCGCCGCTGGCCGAACGCCCCTGCAGATTGTCGGCAACAGCCGGAAGATGCAGGAAATCTTCAAGCTGATCGGGCAGGTGGCGGAAAAGGATGTGGCGGTTTTCATTACCGGTGAAAGCGGCACGGGCAAGGAGTTGGCGGCCCGGGCCATCTACCACCATAGCCGACGAACCGACCAACCGTTTATCGCCGTCAATTGTGCGGCGGTGCCGGAGGGATTGTTCGAGAGTGAACTCTTCGGACATGAGCGCGGCGCCTTCACCGGAGCGGACCGGACCGTCATCGGCAAGATCGAGCGGTGTGACGGCGGCACGCTGTTCCTCGACGAAATAACCGAGCTGTCACTGCCGCTTCAGGCCAAGCTGCTGCGTGCCATCCAGGAGCGGGAGATCGAACGGGTCGGCGGCAACCGGTCCATCCCGGTGGACGTGCGAATCCTCGCTGCCACCAACCGCGATATCGACAGGGAGGTGGAGGCGGGCCGTTTCCGCGAAGACCTCTATTGGCGGCTCAAGGTCATTTCCCTGCATCTCCCGCCGTTGCGGGAACGATCCGAAGACATTCCCGCCCTCATCGATTACTTTCTCGACCGCTTCTGTCGGGAGTATCAGCGCAGCAGATGTCTCCTCGGGGAAGGGACGCTGCACAAGCTGCGCTGCTACTCCTGGCCGGGCAATGTACGTGAGCTGGAAAACTGGGTCCGGCGGGGGGTGTTGTTGTCGGCCGGGCCGGTCATCGACGAGAAGGAGTTGCCGCTCCCGGCAACCGATGCTGAACCCGGTTCCCGGAATCAGGGCCGCGATCAGCTCCTGGAACGACTGCGCTATGAGTTGGAGCGTATCGCTCCTGAACTGCTCCGCCTGGCCGAGCCGGATGTGCGTGACCGGATCATCGAAGCGGTTGACGAGGTGCTGCTGGAGGCAGCGCTGCGGCAAAGTGAGGGTAACCAGGTCCGAGCCTCGAAGCTGCTCGGCATCAGTAGGAACACCCTGCGCCAGCGCTTGAAGAAGATGCAGGAGCGGTAAGGGGCGTACCCGGTTTGTAGACTCGTATCAGCAGCCAGTGCGATCTGTTCATTTTCTGCACAGCAGGACCGTGCTGTTGTGCAGAATGCGAGCATTGGTGCGCACCTATCCCCGTCCGTCACCCGTTCAACCTCGCCCTGTTCACACCGAACGGTTCTAATGTGACCTCTCTTCCGCCCGGCTAAACCCACCCCGGAGCTCGCCGGAGCATCCTCCCATCACCTGCGGAAAAAAACGGCCGCTTCCTGGAATTCAGGTACGACCCTTGCTTGGACGAACGCGAACGAAGCGGCACAGGTTCCGCTTGCTCGGCTGATTCAACCCAAGGAGGTTTCTCATGTTGAAGAGCCTGAATGAAAGGATACCGGAAACGACCCCAGCGGCTCAACTGCAGGTGCGCAGGGGCAAAATGGACCATAACGGTATTCTGGTCATGGAGAGGATCGATGAGATCCTCACGCTCTGCGATCGCAACCATCCGCTCTATGAGCAGGTTTCCAGTTTCAGTGTCGTCCTCTATGCTCTCGGATATTTCGATTGCCCGGATTTCATGTCGTTCCACGATATTTCCGTTTTCGAAGCAGCGCAGATTCTGCAGGAACAATTTACCCCGGTGGACCAGAACGACATCTCTCCGGACTATCGCCTCACCGAATCCGGGGAGCGGTATCTCCTGGTTGTCGGTGATCCGCTGTTCCCGAGTCATTTGGCGCTGCTGGTGGACAACAACGGGGAACGCCCCTATTTCTCCAAGCTGCCACTGTTTGGCGCCGGCTATGACAGCAGGGAGGAACTGATGGCCGAGTTCTGCGGTAAAGAAGGGGTGACCCCGCAAGATTTCCGGATCTTCAGGAAGAACTGGACGGCGAAAATCCCGCCATCTGCTTTGGGCAGAATTTATATCGTGAAAGATTAACCGTTGCATCCTCAACCAATTCGCGACAAGGAGGCGAATGCATGTCAGTCATCGCAAGTGTCATTGATAAGGTCAAACAGATGGATCCCGGCCAGCATGAATTCCATCAGGCGGTCACCGAAGTGATGGAGACGCTGGAGCCCACGGTCGACCGGCACCCCGAATTCGTCAAGGGCGGCATCTACAGCCGTATCGTCGAGCCGGAGCGCAGCGTGATCTTCCGGGTGCCGTGGGTTGACGATAAGGGTGAGGTAGTGGTCAACCGCGGTTTTCGCGTCCAGTTCAACAACGCCATCGGCCCGTTCAAGGGCGGCATTCGCTTCCATCCGTCGGTCAATCTGTCCATCATAAAGTTCCTCGGTTTCGAGCAGATTTTCAAAAACTCGCTGACCACCTTGCCGATGGGCGGCGGCAAAGGCGGTTCCGATTTCGACCCGAAGGGAAAATCTGACGGAGAGATCATGCGCTTCTGCCAGGCCTTCATGCGTGAACTGTTCCGCCACATCGGGCCGGAGACCGACGTGCCCGCCGGCGACATCGGGGTCGGCGGCCGCGAGATCGGCTATATGTTCGGTTACTACAAGAAGATCAGAAATGATCATACCGGTGTCCTCACCGGAAAATGTCTCGAGCACGGCGGCAGCCTCATCCGTCCGGAGGCCACCGGGTACGGGGTGGTCTATTTCGCCGCCGAGATGCTCGCCAGGCGCGGACTCGATTTCAAAAACCAGATTGTCGCGGTAAGCGGTTCCGGCAACGTGGCCCAGTATGCGATCGAAAAAGTCAACCAGATGGGCGGGCGGGCCATTTCGATCTGCGATTCCTCGTCCACGGTCATTGACGAGCAGGGGATCGATCGGGATAAATGCTGTTACATCATGGAGTTGAAAAATGTTCGCCGGGGCCGGGTCAGTGAGTATGCGAGCAAGTACCGGTCGATCTGTGTCGAGGGGAAAAATGTCTGGGATGTGATCCGGGAACAGGGGATCAAGGTGGATATCGCCCTGCCGTGCGCCACCCAGAATGAACTCGACGCGCAAAACGCCCAGGCCCTGGTCGACAACGGCTGTATCTGTGTGGCGGAAGGGGCCAATATGCCGTCGACGCCCGAGGCGGTGAAGATATTCCAGGACAACAATCTCCTCTACGGTCCCGGCAAGGCCGCCAATGCGGGCGGTGTCGCCACCTCCGGGCTGGAGATGAGCCAGAACAGCCTGAAGCTCTCCTGGACCAGGGAGGAGGTGGACAACCGGTTGCTGCTGATCATGAAAAGCATCCACAAATCATGCCTGGATGCGGCAGCGGCGTATGGCAAAGAGGGCGATTACGTCGTGGGCGCCAATATCGCCGGTTTTGTCAAGGTCGCCAAGGCGATGCTCGCTTACGGGGTGGTGTGACCGTCTGGCCCGACGAGCCGACGGGTCGTATCTCCTGACAGCAAGGGGCTGGTCCCGGGCAGTGGGGTTCGGTGCGGCGTGTATCGGCCCGAACCCACCGGGGCCTGCCTCTTTTGTATCTGGTTCACGGGCTGCTTGCGGGATCGGGTTGCGGCTCGTCGATGCTGGCCGTGGCGGCTCCGGACAGATAGCATACGACTTGCTGTGATGCCACATCGGAGTGGATCACCAGGCCGGCATCCCGCACGTCCAGCACGTGCACGACCTCTGCCAGAGGGCCGTCGGCGGGGCTGAGGGCCGGCAGCAGGTTGGGCTGGTCGAAAAACCAGCGGCGGTTGAACAGGACATCCGCCTGTTCCGGATAGATGGCCAGGTAAAAGATGCCGGTCTCGATGAGGTCGTGGAAAAAGTGGGTGCCGAACGACAGATCGGGGATCAGGCTGCCGTCCCGATAGCTGATCTCGGCCAGGGCGGAGATATGATTGATCTCGGCGAAGTGGACGGGCACGCCCATCGCCGGGGTGTGTGTTCCCCAGCGGCCCGGCCCGAGCAGCAAGGTTGGAGCCGTGTCCTTGTTGACGATGCTGCGGTTCAGTCGACCGATGAGGCGGGCCACCCCGTATTTCTCCGAGAGCGTCAGCCGGGTGTAGCGCTCGGGGTCGACGAAGATCACCAGCTCGATCGGCTGCAGGATACTGCCTCCCATGAAGTGGCCTTCCATACGAAGAAGGAGGGAGGTTTCGGGAAGCGATGCGGGCAGGGGACTGCCGTCTCCCAGGCCGATGGTTTGAAACGGCCGGCATTGCAGCAGGTTGATCTGGAAGTCTCCCGCCTTGTTGAAGTTGACCGTGAATTCAACGTCCACCGGGTGACGGTAGACCTCTTTGAGCCGTTCCAGCAGTGAGCGCATCACCTCGATGAACGGGGTTGTCGTCAGAAACGGATCGAAGGTCAGGACCCGTTGATCTCTCGCCGGCAGCCCCAGGTCCCGCAAAGCATCCATAGCCTCGGTGTCGCGGACGGTCAACAGCTCGACCGCGGCGGTGACACCATGGTCGAGCATGTTTTCAAACGGCTCGCTTTCGATGCGGTTTTCCTGGAGGTTCAGCACATCGACGAAGTGCTGGGAAAAGCGCCGGATATCCTTCATACCGGAAAGGGGTTTGACGAGCGGGTCGTCGAGGGCGATGATTCGCGGATAATCGTTTTCCACCCGATCCACCGCCCGGGTCCCCAGGCCATGGACCAGGCGGATCATGCCCGCCTTCGGATCCATCCCTTTTTTCCAGACGAACGGGTTGTGGGAGAGACCCACGCCGGCCATTTCCGGAAAGTAATAATACTTGCGGTACGCCCCGGATACCCGTTGCACCAGCAGGGCCATCTGTTCGTCCATCCGGTCGAGGCCCCGTTGCCGTCGATAGGCGAGGGCGTCCTCATTCATGGTGCTGGCAAAAATCTGACGGACCGCCTGTTCAAACGCTTCGTACCGTTGTTCCGGCGGTCCCTGGTTGACGCAGAAACAGCTGTCGTACTTGCCGGCGAAGGCACTGCCGAAGGCGTCCTCGAGCAGGCTGGAGGAACGGACGATAATCGGCGACTGGCCGAAGTATTCGAGCATCAGCTGGAACTGTTCGGTGATTTCCTCGGGGAATCGTCCTGCCAACAACCGTTCTTTGAGTTCAGCCGCCCGATCGAAATACCCCTCCCGAGTCTTGTGCGCCATGAACAGCTTCCACCAGCCATTCTGGACGATGTAGCTGTAAAAGACGTCGGAGCCGATGTAGAAGGAATCATGATGCTCGAGGAGGTCCTGCCAGCGGCGGCTCTGGTCTTCGGCAAGGATCTTGCGGGCCAGCAGCATGCCTACGGATTTGCTGCCGATGAACCCGGTACCGATCAACCGCACCTTGATCTGCAGGAAGTCGTCCAGCGTCATATGTTCCCGGATCAGCGCCAGGATTTTCTTGTTGCGCGTCATCAGCACCCGGCTGAGCTGCTCCACCATGTCCCGCTTTTCCTCTTCCGGGGCCTTCGACTCATTGAGGCTTCTGGCCCGGATGAAGAGGTGATCCCAATAATCCAGATGCCGGTGGGCGACCCGGGTCTTGTGGCGGGAGAGATGGGTGAAAATCGCCGACGCGTCGACGCTGTTGATCACCGGTTGCAGGCTGTCTTTCCGCTTGATATGCGGAAAAAACATGGTGGGGGAATAACGGTGCAGGACCTTGATGGGATGGATGCAGATCCGGCCCCGGTAGTTGTAGACGTCGATGAGGACCTGGGTGATTTCGCGGATGCGGGCGATGGCCTTGAACGAGTGGCGATCCCGGAGAATGGCGAAGTAGGCGATGGTGTTCAGTTCGTACAGGTACGGGCAGGTGATGGAAAAGAAATCGCCGATCATCAGGTCGGTGGCCCAGACGTGCAGCAAATCGGACAACGAGTCGAACACGTAGAAGGCGTCCCTGCCCTCGTCGGTAATGATGGTATGGACCTGCGATGAAAATGATTCGAACCCCTGCTCCACGTCGAGCTTGTGGATGGTGATCCGGTCACTGCGTCCTTCAACGAGGGGGAGGTGGCGGGCGAAGCGGAGATAGACCACCCGCTCGTTGTCGGCCAGGGCGTTGTTGACGAACGAGGTGACCAGCCGCTGATAATCGTCGATGGCGTCCACCTGCCAGACCACATTATCCCCGCGACGCAGGTGATCGATGATCAGGTCGAGGCTTTTCCAGCCGGTGCTGACGGAAGCATGCGTTGCCATGGCAGTCCTCTTTCCGTTTTGGTGTTTACGCCTTCTGCTCCGTAAGAGCTGAGCCGCACCTTCGCTGTTTGGCTGCGCCCCGCCTGTACGTTCATGTCGCCAGCGCTCGTATCCTGATCGCCGGGCTACCGCAAGGTTGCCGATGATGTGGCCGGCGGACGGAACTGAATCGAACGGCTCGGGAGCCTCAGGAAGAAACCGATACCGCTACCTCCAGAGTGTCCCCGTGAGGGGGGACCGGTCAGCCTCCCGGCTGAAGCGTATCAGCGGCAACACCCGTAAGCTGTTTGTGCCGAATACCGAGCCGGGTTGCCAGGTGATGCAGGTTGCTGCGGTTCATCTGCAGGTCGCGGGCCGCAGCAGCCCAGTTGCCGTTGTGTTTGGTCAGGGCGTCCTCGATGAGCTTTATCTGAAAGAGCCTGACCTCTTCGCGCAGGGAGAGCTTGCTGGTCCCGGACCGTTTTGTCGACGGTAGCTCGGCGGGTTGGACGTACATGGCCGAACCGATGTCGCCGGCCAGATGCGCCGGAGCGATCTGCACCGGATGCTGCGGCTTAGCTTCCTGCTGCGAGGCCTTGAGCACGGCCCGGGCGATGATGTTCTCCAATTCGCGAACGTTGCCCGGCCAGCTGTATCGGGTCAGGAGGCGCAGGGCCTCAGGGGTGATGCGCACCTCCCCGAGGCCGAGTTTTCTCCGCGTCCGGTCGATGATGTGTCCGGCCAGCAAGGGGATGTCCTCCTTGCGCTCACGCAGGGGCGGCACCCGCACCGGGTAGACGTTGAGCCGGTGGTAGAGGTCGAGGCGAAACCGTCCGGCCTCCACCTCTGCCGCCAGATCCCGATTGGTGGCGGCCAGCAGGCGGACATCGACGCGGCTGGTTTTGGCCGAGCCGATCCGCTGGACTTCCCCGTTCTGGATCGTCCGCAGGATTTTCGCCTGCACCGGCAGGGACAATTCCCCGATCTCGTCGAGAAACAGCGTCCCCTCGTGGGCCAGTTCAAATTTGCCGGAGCGGTCTTGGGTCGCCCCGGTGAAGGCACCCTTCACATGGCCGAACAGCTCGCTTTCCGCCAATGACTCCGGCAAGGCCGCGCAGTTCAGGTAGAGCATGGCCTGATCGCGTCGTCGGGAATGGAGGTGGATGGCGCGGGCCACCAGTTCCTTGCCCACCCCGGTCTCTCCCTGAATAAGAATGGTGAAATCCGATGTGGCGCAGAGTTCGATCTCCCGGCGCAGATGGGCAATGGCCTCGCTGCGGCCGATGATTTCCGACCCGGACTGGAGTGATCGGTCCTGCATCAGGTCGGAGACGAGCAAGCCCTGCCGCTCGGCCTTCTCTTCCAGGGCGGTAAGCAGCGACGCCAGCTGCATCTGCGCCGCCGCGATGGCGCTGACGGTCTTCAGGTAGTGCTGGGGAAGGTGGTCGAAGGCGCCGGCATCGAGTGCATCGGCGGTGAGGATGCCGATCAGCCGATCGTTGAGGTATAACGGGCAGCCGAGACAGGCGTGGATGTGGTGCTGACCGCCCGGATCGTCGGCCAGCATGCCGTCGAAGGGGTCGGGCAGCGGGCTGTCCCGGGAAAAAAGGACCGGCTCTTCGGCGCTGCAGATGACATCGAGGCGTGGGTGCTCCTGGCGCCGGTAAGTGCGGCCCATGGCATCCGGGGTCAAGCCACGGGCGGCGATGGGGACCAGGCGGTCCTGTTCCACCTGCAACAGGGTGGCGGCATCATAGGGAATGGCTCGATGGAGCGCGGTCAACAACCGGTGGTACCGATCTTCGGCCTTCATGTCGGCCGTCAGGTCGATGGCGATGGCGGCGAGCGTGTTGAGGATATCCATGGTGGTATAATTTACAACGATGTTGTGAAAAAAGAAACACGCGTTTGTTGTCAATATAACAACTATTCTACTATGCGCTGTATAATCAATATATTATTGATGGCATGCCGATTGCTTCATGATGGGTGAGGGGCGAAGTCAGCCACCACCATTCTCTCAAGGAGGCCATCATGGATACCACCAAAAAGCTCTGGATACTGTTGGGGGCAGTTATTTTCAGCACCATGTTCATTCTCGGCTGGTTCGGGAAGGAACTCTATCGCAGCGTGCCGCCTATTCCACAAGTGGTGCAGACCACCGATGGTACCGTGCTGATGGACAAGGACACGATCCTGCGTGGCCAGCAGGTCTGGCAGTCCATCGGCGGCCAGCAGGTCGGTTCGATCTGGGGGCACGGAGCCTACCAGGCGCCGGATTGGTCGGCAGACTGGTTGCACCGCGAGGTTGTCGCCTTGCAGGACATCGTCAGTCAGAACGTCTATCAGACCCCTTATGCGGCTCTTGATCCGGTGGATCAGGCGGGCATCGATGCCCGGGTCAAGCAACTGATGCGCACCAATACCTACGACGCGGCCACCGAGGCCGTAACCCTGGCACCGGAGCGGGCCGAGGCCATCAATCGGACGGCGGAGCACTATCTCGGCCTGTTTGGCGACGCTGCGCACTTTGATGACCTGCGCGAAGCCTATGCGCTGCAGGTATCGGCCATTCCCGATCCGGAGCGGCGCCGGGCGATGACCGCCTTTTTCTTCTGGACCTCCTGGGCGGCTTCCACCGAACGCCCCGGTCAGCCGTATACCTATACCAATAACTGGCCGCATGAGCCGCTGATCGACAATCAACCGACGACTGCCAACCTGGTCTGGTCGATCATCTCGATTGTCGTTCTGCTCGCCGGTATCGGCGCGCTTGTCTGGTATAAGGTCTTCACCGATCGGGAGGAGGGCGATCCCGTTCCGGCGCCCGCCGACCCGCTCGATCAGCTGCAGGTCACCCCGTCCATGCGGGCCGTGGGCAAATATGGCGTGACCGTTATCCTGCTGTTCGTGGCCCAGACCCTGCTCGGCGGATTGCTTGCCCATTATACCGTCGAAGGCAATTCCTTCTACGGTGTGCCGCTGTCCGAGATCATTCCCTATGCGGTGGCCCGGACCTGGCACATTCAGCTGGCGGTATTCTGGATCGCCACGGCGTTTCTGGCGGCCGGTCTGTTTCTCGGCCCGGCAGTCGGTGGGCGCGAGCCGAAATTCCAGAAGCTGGGGGTCGATCTGCTCTTTGGCGCCCTGCTGCTGGTGGTGGTCGGCTCGCTGGCCGGTGAATGGCTGTCGGTCAAACAGGTTTTCAGCCTCGACCACGGCTTCTGGTTCGGCCATCAGGGATACGAATATATCGAACTCGGCCGGTTCTGGCAGATCCTGCTCTTCGTCGGCCTGGTGCTCTGGCTGACCCTGATGCTTCGGGCGCTGTGGCCGGCCCTTCAGGAGCGCGGTCACCGGCGGCAGCTGGTGCTGCTCTTTGCCGGCGCCTCCGGGGCGATCGGCCTGTTCTACGGGGCCGGTTTCTTCTACAGCGCCAAGACCCACTTGACGGTCATGGAATACTGGCGGTGGTGGGTGGTCCATCTCTGGGTGGAGGGATTCTTCGAGGTGTTTGCCACCGTCGCCCTGGCCTTCATCTTCACTCAACTGGGGTTGATCAAGGCGGTAAGTGCCACCCGGGCGGTCCTCATGTCGTCGGCCATCTACCTGTTCGGCGGTATTCCCGGCACCTTCCACCACCTCTACTTCAGCGGCACACCGTTGTCGATCACCGCCATCGGCGCCACCTTCTCGGCGCTGGAAGTGGTTCCCCTGGCCCTCATCGGCTATGAGGCCTGGGAGACGTCGAAGAAGGCCACGGCCCGCCCCTGGATGGAGAAATACCGCTGGCCGATCCGCTTCTTCATGGGCGTGGCCTTCTGGAACCTGGTGGGCGCCGGTATCTTCGGCTTCCTGATCAATCCGCCTATCGCCCTCTACTATATGCAGGGTCTCAACACCACCCCGGTGCATGCCCATGCCGCCCTGTTCGGCGTCTACGGCCTGCTGTCTCTGGGATTGGTGCTGCTGGTGTTCCGCCGCCTCTATCCGGAGAAGGCCTGGAACGACCGACCCCTGGCCATCGCCTTCTGGTCGATGAACGGCGGGTTGGCCCTGATGATAGCTCTGAGCCTGTTGCCCATCGGGCTGGCCCAGACCTGGGCGAGCATCGAGCACGGCCTGTGGTTTGCCCGCAGCGCCGAGTTCCTCCAGACACCGGTTATCGAGGTGCTGCGCTGGCTGCGGATGATCGGCGACACCATCTTCATCTTCGGCGTCTTCATGCTCGCCTGGTTTGTCGGCAGCCTGGTCACCGGTTGGGTGCCCCGCCGGCTGAAGCTGGCCCGTCTACTGGCGGCAACTCGTTAACCTAATGGCAGCAGCACGAACACCCTGCCGGTCTTCGGCCGGCAGGGAACCACTTCCGTTCGTATTGGACTAAAAAAACAAGGGAGATATCATGAAAGTACTGAAACTGACAGAAACCAATGACTATACGCCGGGAGCGATGAAGCGCTACTTTCTGGTGGAGGATTCGGAAAACTTCAAAATCATCAACTTCAATCTCGACGCCGGGGTGACCTTCCCGGTTCATTCGCACGATCTTGACGGCGAACTCTCCATCCAGGTGTTGGAGGGCGACGGATTTTTCCTCGGAGATAAAGACCACGAGACCCCCGCCTCTCAGGGAGACATCCTCATTTCGCAGATCCGCGAGCCGCACGGGGTTCGAGCCCGCACGAACATGCGGATCCTGGTCACGATCGCACCGCCCATCTGAGGCAGAACAAGGGGACTGATACGGTCCCCTTGTCTCCTTTTCATCACTACTGCCACGAAGTAGCAATATATTAGTATTTGACAGTAGTTATCACTTTCACTACCATTTGGTATGCCGAATGGTAGTTGATTGTTTTTCGTGGCGGTATCCAACCGTCCGAAAATTCAGCCTCATGAAAAGGAGAAGATCATGGCATCATCAACCCCAACGTTTGACGAGCAGGTTGCTGCACTGAAAAACGAGGTAAACGCTCTTCCCCCGGACGCAGCCCCTTCGGCCATCGAAGAAACCGCTGCGCGCCTGGAAGGGCTCAATTACGCGCCCCCGGTAATCATTCCCCAGGCCCGTTTCCTGCGGCTGACCAAGAAGACACTGCTCGAAGAGATCGAACGGATTCTCGCCCTCCCCGATCAGGAAGCCTGCGCCCTTGCGCCGAACGAGCCGTTGAAATGCCAGGACTTGCGGATCCAGTTCATTTCCGTACAGATCTTCTACTACAAAAAGCTCATCCTGCTCCGTGACGGTGATTCGGAAACCTGGGATGAGATCAATGAGATGTACGTTCACGACTGATCGGCATACGGCCAACGGGCAGGTCAGGCGTCGGAGGCTGCCTGCCCCGCAGCGTAAAAACGGGAGGTAAGACAATGAACAGAGACACCACCGCGTGGAGCCCCTATCTGGCTGGAGGGCTCGCCGGGCTGGTCGGCGTGTTTTCGGTCTTGATTGCCGGCCAGTATTTCGGCGCATCCACCAGCTTCGTTCGTACCGCGGGACTCATTGAACAGCTGTTCGGGCCGGAACGGCTGGCCCAGATGGAGTATTTCGTCAAAGTCGCCCCGAAGATCGATTGGCAATGGATGTTTGTGGTCGGCATCCTCTTCGGCTCCTTCGTTGCGGCCAGGACATCAGGGTCGTTTAAACTTCAGATGCTGCCGGATATGGGGGCCGTGCGCTTCGGGCCGAACAGCATTGGCCTTCGGGCCGTGGTGGCGTTTATCGGTGGCGTGGTTGCCATGTTCGGCGCCCGCCTGGCCGACGGCTGACCGAGCGGACACGGGTTGAGCGGTTCGCTCCAACTGGCTGTCAGCGGTTTTATTGCCCTGGTCTGCTTCTTCATCGGCGGAGTCATTACCGCACGCATCGTTTACGGAGGGCGAAAATGATCCAGTTGATCTACGGTCTGATAACCGGCCTGCTCTTCGGCTTTCTGCTGCAAAAGGGGCGGGTGTTGCGCTATGACAAACAGCTCGGCGCCTTGCGTCTGGAAGACATGACCATCGTCAAGTTCATGCTGTCCAGTGTCATCGTCGGTATGATCGGCATCTACGCACTGCACGACCTGGGGTTGGTGAAGCTGTCCATCAAGGCAACCATAGTCGGGCCGGTGGTGCTGGGCGGCCTCATCTTTGGCATCGGCTGGGGGTTGCTCGGTTACTGCCCGGGGACATCGATGGGGGCCGTCGGCGAAGGCCGCCTCGACGCCCTGTTCGGCATCGTCGGTATGATCGCCGGTGCCGCCCTGTTTGCCGAGGCCTATCCTTTCCTACTGAAGACCGTCTACACCTGGGGCGATTTCGGCAAGATCACGATTCCCCAGGTGCTCGGCATAAACCATTGGCTGATCATTCCCGTCTTTGTGGCTGGAGCCTCTCTCTTGTTTCGCTGGCTCGAAAAGACAGGTTTGTAGATGCGGCACCGGTGATCTCTCCAGCCGGCGGGGGCCATACCGCCGCTCCGGCGGGCCGTGCGGGTAGTCTTGCCGCCTATCCTCAGCCGACGGCAATCCGGGATGGTCCGCTGATGATGGGGGCCTTGGCGGCCTTGGCCATCTGCTGCAGCATGGAGCGGAACAGCAGCACGTGCGACGGGGCGATGAGCGACCAGTACAGCTTGCCCCAGAACCCGCGCGGCAGGAAGCTGGGGATCATGCGCAGGTCGGTGGAGCCGTCGGGCCGCGCCTCGACCCTGAATTCCAGATAGGCCTCGCCGGGGGCCAGCATCTCCGCCTTGAGAAGCAGCCGGTGCGGCTCTTCGACCCCGAC
>JAUVWB010000192.1 GCA_030604345.1 Desulfofustis sp.
CAGAAATTATCGATACCGATCTGCTGATCATCGGCGGCGGCAACGCTGGCTGTTTTTCGGCCATAGAGGCCAAAAAACGCAACCCAGACCTTAAGGTCACGATCATGGAAAAGGCACACATCAGCCGCAGCGGAGCCTGCTCCGCGGGTATGGATGCCATAAACACCTACATCCCGCCGGGCAAAACCCCGGAGGATCTGGTCAGGTGGAGCCGATCCCAGGTGGGCGGGGGGCCGCTGCGCGAAGACCTCACTTTGAGTAATGCCCGAGAGCTCAACGAAGCGGTCGATGATCTGGAACGATGGGGGTTGCCGGTGATCAGGGATGAAGACGGCAATGTGCAGTACCGCGGCGGCTGGGATATTTCCATCCACGGCGAACAACTCAAGCCGATAATGGCGGAAAAAGCCATGGAATATGGCGCGGAGGTTTACAACCGCATTGTTGGTACCGCTCTACTGATGGATGGCGAACGGTGCACGGGAGCCATGGGCTTTGGCGTGCGCGATGGGAAATTCTATGTGTTCAGGGCAAAGGCGACCATTGTCGCCACCGGTGGCGCCTGCGGGCTCTACAAGTCCTACACTTCCGACTCCACCGACTCGCATCATCAGACCTGGATGTGCCCGTTCAACGTCGGCACCGGTTATGCGATGGGCATAAGGGAAGGGGCTGAGTTTACCTCGATGGAGCAGCGCTGGGTCGCTACCCGGACCAAAGATTTCTGCGGTCCGGTAGACACCATCTCGGTCGGATTCAAATCAAGCATCATCAATGCCAAGGGAGATCGCATCCTGGAAAAGCATTATGCCCACCTCGGCGGCGACAAAGCCCCCAGATACATCAGGGCCAATGCCCCGATGGAAGAATGGTTGGCTGGCCGCGGTCCAACCTATGCCGACACCACTCACCTATCAGCTGAAGAGGTCAAGGAACTGAAGACTGACTATCTCAACGAGCGTCCGTCTTTCGTACTCTTCCTGGCCAGCAGGGCGCAGGATATCACCAAGGACCCGATCGAGATCTACGGCAGCGATCCGTACATCGTCGGCGGACACACTGGCAGCGGCTATTGGGTTGATGTGGAGCGCATGACCACGGTACCCGGTCTGTTCGCCGCCGGCGAGACGGCCGGTGGCAATCCGAACAAATTTGTCGGCGGCTGTGCAGCCGAAGGCAAACTCGCCGCCCGGGGCGCAATCGCCTACATGGAGAACTTGGTGCTACCGGACATCGACATGAACCAAGTAGAGCGAGAAAAAGGGCGCGTCTATGCCCCGCTTTTCAGAGGAACAGATTTCGACGGTGTATCGGCCCGCGAGATGGAAGAGCGACTGCAGCGGCTGATGGACGAATATGCCGGTGGCACTTCACAATTTTACCGGACAAATGAAGAACGTCTTGATTATGCTCTCAAGCATCTGAAGATACTGAAAGATCAAGTACGATTCCTGTATGCCGGTGACTTGCACGACCTCATGTCGGTACATGAAGTGATCGACCGCCTTGATGTGGCTGAGGTGGTATGCCACCATCTCAAGTTCCGCAAGGAAACGCGCTGGCAGGGGTGGCAGACCCGCACTGACTATCCCGGCATCGACGAGAAATACGACTGTTTCGTCGAAAGTCGGTTCAACAAGCAGACCGGCGAAGTGGAAACCTTTACCCGTCCCTATGAACAGATTGTTCCCGGTGAGCGATTTCAAGCTTAACCCCTTTCAGGAGGATACTCATGGCTCCGAGAGTCGATTTTACCAAATGTGATGGATGCAAAGCCCAGGACGAGCCGCTCTGCGAGCAGGTCTGTCCGGGAAACCTGATGACCCTGGGCGAAAACGGCAAGGCTTACTGCCGCGAGAGAAGCGATTGCTGGGACTGCATGTCCTGCACCAAAATCTGTCCAGTGGGGGCGATTGAGACCCGCATGCCTTATCAGCTGGGCTATCATGGTGCCAAATTGATACCAATGATGGGATCCAATACGATTACCTGGACCTCAGTCGACATAGACGGCAAAGTAGAACGATTCCGTTTCAAGACCCGGATCGATTGATATGGAAAAAAAAGCTGCCAAAATCGGTCTGTACTTCTGCGATCCCGGTGAGGTGCTCACCAATTCGGTCGACGTCCAGGCCCTTATCGGCAAATGTGCCGGGATGCGGCAGGTCGAAGTGTGCCGGATCGTAACCGACGTCAGGGATCTATCGTTCCTCATCGGAGTTCGTGAAGCGCTTGCGGCGGAACGCCTGGACCGATTGATCTGGGTGGGGCAGTTTACTTCCCGGCAGCGGCGGTTTCTGCAAGCGGAGCTGCAAGGGGCCGGACTGAATCCATTCATGCACGAATGGTGCGATTTTGAAGCGCAGGGGATCTCGGGTGGAGACGGTCCCAGTAAAGCCAGGACAGATAAGGCCTTAACCCTGCTCAAAATGGCCATTGCCCGAGCCAAACTCCTCAAGCCGCTCGAGCCTGTCCGGCTTTCCTCCTCAGACAGTGTCGTCATCGTTGGAGCGGGTATCGCTGGACTTCATGCGGCTGTTTCCTTTGTCGAGCGAGGCAAAAAGGTTCATCTCGTCGAACAGCAGAGCGGTGTGGGAGGCAAGACCGCTCTGCTGTCGCGCTTCTATCCATTGCAGTGCGATCCCCACTGCGGTATCGAATTCGTCCTCAAGACTCTGCGCGACTCGGAGTTGGTGACGCTGCACACGCTTTCCAGGCCGGTGGCAATCAAAGGAGCTGCCGGTAATTTTGCCGTTCGCCTTGCCTCGACACCCCGTTATGTAGATGGTGAGCGATGCAATGGCTGCGGTGTGTGCAGCAGTGTCTGCCCTGTCAATCTGCCTGTGTTCACTGATGCGATCCAGGATGAAGTCCCTTATTCCTGCTCAGTGGGTCTGGGTGGGCTGTTCACCGAAAGCCGCAAGGCTGTGCACCCAAGCACGCCCTTTCCTTTCCCCGAGAGTTATGTGATAGAGCGGGCAGCCTGTCCGCCCGAGTGTTGTGAATGTCAGAAGGCCTGCCCGGCGGAAGCGATCGATCTTGACCAGCAACCCGGTGAAATAGAGATTGCTGCAGGGGCGGTCTTGGCGACGACCGGCTGGGAACCATACCCGCTTTCACGGCTCGTCGACCGGTATGGTTATGGCAAATACAAAAACGTGATCGGCAACCTGGAGATGGAGCGACTCATTGGCTGCATGACGGCAGGACGGCCATCTCTTAGCGCTCCGCTACCGGGAACTTGGCAGACGGTCGGCTTCATTCAGTGCGCGGGCAGTAGAGATTCAGCCCATCTGAGCTATTGTTCCAGCGTTTGCTGCAGCGCCACCCTCAAGCAGATTGAGCAGTTGCAGAGGCTGCAGCCGGAAATAAAATGTTTCGTTTATTATCAGGATATCCGCTGTAGCGGTTTTGAAGAAGATTTGTACCTGCGTGTCAAGAGCAACGAAAACGTTTTGTTTGTCCGCGGGTTTCCCAGAATCTCTCCTGCAGGTGGCGATGGAGCCAGATTGACCGCGGTCGCGGAAGACACCTTTTCGGGGCGTCCGGTAAGCGTCGAACTCGACCTGCTTGTTCTGGCCGGCGGCATGCAGCCGTCTCGTGCGGGGATCGAATTTGCCGGCTCGGCTGGTATGCCAGTTGATGGGAACAACTTCTTTCCAGGCCATTACCAGTGCTATCCGGAAGAAAGTCAAAGGACCGGCCTTTTCAGCGGAGGCTGTGCCCGCGGCCCTATGAATGTGTCACAATCGATTGAGTCGGCTGGCCGGGCCGCGCTCAAGGCTTTGAACTTCCTCGAGGGTACGATTACCATTGATCCCACTTACCCGGTGGTGGACAAAACCAAATGCGATCAGTGCAAACGCTGTGTGGAAGAGTGCCCCTTCGCAAGCTATGGTTATGACGAAAAAGGTTTTCCTGAGCTCAACCTTGCTACCTGCAGACAATGCGGCAATTGCATGGGAGTCTGTCCGGTGGGTGCAATTTCGCTCAACCATCTGACGATCAAGCAGCTGGCGGCGCAGATCGCGGTCCTTGAGTCCTTTTATATTGATGCAGCTGAACCGGTCATTCTGGCTTTTCTTTGCGAAAACGATGCTTATCCAGCAGCCAAATCAGCAGCACAAATCGGGAGTGGTGTTCCGCTCAACGTGATCCACCTGAAGGTGCCGTGTGCCGGCGCCGTCAACAATACGTTGATAGCCGATGCGCTCTCTCTTGGAGTTGATGGCGTTATAATTGCCGGTTGCCGGGACGGCCAGTGCCATTATATACGGGGCAATGAACTGGTGCGCAAGCGAAGCGGCGACCTGCAGGACAAACTCAAGTCGATGATGCTTGAACCCGAGCGGGTACGATCGGAAAGTATCGAGATTCATGAGGCGGAGCGTTATGTCAC
>JAUVWB010000125.1 GCA_030604345.1 Desulfofustis sp.
GGATAGCGAGGCCTATATCGGCTGGACCATGACCGTGTCACACCCGCGCCTGGCCGGCGGGCAGCCGGTAGCGGTGGACGGGATGAGCTGCCTGCAGTTCGACGAGCACGGCAAGGTGCTCTACCATCACGACTATTTCGATTTGGGCGCCCTGCTCTACGAACAGCTGCCGCTGCTCGGCTCAATCATCAAAACCATCAAGCGGAGGTTTGGCAGATGAATATCCTGATCACCGGGGCCACCTCGGGCATCGGCCGGCAGTTGGCCATCGATTACCTGGCCGCCGGCCATCGGGTCTGGGCGGTGGGCCGCAACCAGCAGCAGTTGCAGGAACTGGAGACACGCGGCGCCCAGGCAGGAGCCGTGGACCTGCTCGACCGGGAGGCAACGCTGGCCTGGTTTGCCACCCTGGAACGCATCGATTTGGCCATCCTGTCGGCCGGCTCGTGCGAATACATCGACCTGCCGGACTTCGACAGCGCCCTGCTGGCCCGGGTCATGCGCATCAATGTGGAGACCATGGCCCACTGCATCGAAGGGGTACTGCCGCTCTTGCGCCGCAGCGACACTCCACACCTGGTTGGCATCGGCTCCGCCGCCGCCTACCTGCCGCTGCCCCGGGCCGAGGCGTATGGCGCCTCGAAGGCGGCGGTGGCCTATCTGATCGAGACGCTGCGCATCACCCTGTTCACCGAAGGCATTGCCGTCAGCCTGGTCTGCCCGGGCTTCGTCAAGACGCCGCTGACCGACCGTAACGATTTTGCCATGCCCTTTCTGGTCTCCCCCGAGCAGGCCAGCCAGGCCATCCGTGACGGCATCGCGGCCAAGAAAGCGGAAATCCATTTCCCGAAACGGTTCACGCTGCTGATGAAAGCGGCCTCCCTGCTGCCCCGGTCAATCTGGCTGCGGCTGGCACAACGGATGAGAAAGAGATGAAATCAATCGCCATTGTCGGCTCCGGTATCGCCGGCCTCAGCTGCGCCCACTACCTGGCCCCGCATTACCGGCTGACGGTCTACGAGGCCAACGATTACCCGGGCGGCCACACCCATACCGTCGATGTGGATTACCGCGGCGAAAAAAGCGCCATCGACACCGGCTTCATCGTCTTCAACGATCGGACCTATCCACGTTTCATCCGGTTGCTCAACGACCTCGAGGTCCCTTTTCAGAAAACGGAGATGAGCTTCTCGGTGCGCAACGACGCCATCGGCCTGGAATACAACGGCAACAACCTGGGCAGCCTGTTCGCCCAGCGACGCAACCTGGTATCCCCCGGCTTCCTGCGCATGCTCGTCGACATCGTCCGTTTCAACCGCAGCGTCCGGCGGGCGGCAGCCGCCGGCGAGGAGCAGACCATCGGCGAATACCTGGACAACCACCGCTCCGGCGCCCTGTTCGCCGACAACTACCTGTTGCCGATGATCGCCGCCATCTGGTCCATGGGGCTCGACGACGTGCGGGCCTTCCCGTTGCGCTTCTTTGCGAAGTTCTTTGAAAATCACGGACTGCTTAATCTGGTAAACCGGCCGCAGTGGTATACCATCGTCGGCGGTTCGCGCAGCTATATCGAACCGCTGACCGCCCGTTTTCGGTCCTCGATCCGTCTCAACAGCCCGGTTCAACGGGTAGTCCGGTCAACCGACGGAGTCCAGGTGACCAGCAACGAACAGACCAGCCGTTTCGACGAGGTAATCTTCGCCTGTCATGCCGACCAGGCGCTGGCTCTGCTCGGTGACGCCGACCCCGCCGAGCGGTCGGTGCTGGGCAAGATCCGCTTCACCGCCAACGACGTCATCCTCCATACCGACGAACGGGTGTTGCCGCGGGAGCGTCGTGCCTGGGCCAGTTGGAACTACCGTATCGATCCGAATCGCCCCAGCCGGGCGACCCTCACCTACCAGATGAACATCCTGCAAAGACTGGAAAAGCAACATACCTACCTGGTCACGCTGAATAAGGAGATCGACGAATCATTCGTCCTGGCTCGCTTCCGCTACGACCATCCGGCTTATGACCAGGCGATGATCGAGGCCCAGCAGCAATGGTCGACCATCTCCGGCCGGAACCGGGTCCATTTTTGTGGCGCCTACTGGTTCAACGGCTTCCACGAGGATGGGGTACGCAGCGCTTTACGGGTCTGCTCGACGCTGGGGGTGACGCCATGAACCACGCCATCTATACCGGCCGCGTCAGCCACCAACGGTTTGTACCGCGTCGTCACGGTTTCAGCTATCCGTTTTTCATGTGGTATTTCAACCTCGATCGTCTTGCCGACCTGCCCGATCTGCGTCCCTGGTTCTCGGCTCACGGTCTCGCCCTGAGCCGGTTGCGCCGCCGCGATTACCTCGGCCCCGCGGATGAACCACTGGCCGACAGCGTCCGCAGCAAAATGGAGGAACTGACCGGCCGTCCGGTGAGCGGCGAGGTGTCCGGACTGATAAGCCTTCGTACCCTCGGGCTTTATTTCAGTCCGGTTAATTTCTATTTCGGCCACGATCGGGACGGAACCTGCACCCATATGCTCGCCGAAGTCTCCAACACCCCGTGGAACGAACGCCACCATTACGGTCTGTCCCTCGACCCCAACGACCCCAGACCGGCACACCCTAAGACCTTCAAGGTATCGCCGTTCAACCCGATCGACCAGAGCTATCGCTGGCAGATCGAACCGCCTGCCGCCACCGCCGGAATTGTCATCGAGGTGGCCGACGAGCGCGGCACCGTTTTCACGGCGCAGCTGCGCCTGGAGCGGCAACCGCTCGCCCGTCCCCTGGTGCGCCGGCTCCTGATGCGGCGGCCGGTGATGACCGCGGCCATCCTTACCGCCATTTACTGGCAGGCGCTTAAACTCTATGTCAAAGGAGTTCCATTCATACCATACCGCAAGGAGACGACATGACCACCATCGCCCCCTCCCGCCCGTTCACCGACCGTCTGGCCGCCCCATCTTTTCTTCAGGGGCGGGCCCGGGACCTGACCCATCGGCTGCTCGGTCGGCTGCGCTTCGGCCGGCTCACCCTGATCGATCAGGAGGGCCGCACCACCTTCGGCAGCGACGACACCCTGAGTGCCACCATCGTCATCCGCGACCCGCGCGCCTATCCCCGTATTCTCTCGGGCGGCTCGGTCGGGGCGGCGGAATCCTATATCGACGGCTGGTGGGAGTCGGAACAACTGACCGAGGTGATCCGGATCATTACCCGCAACCAGTCGCTGCTGCAGGACATGGAACAGCAGTCGTCGCGACTGATGCGGCTGCTGCGCCGTTTCGGCCATTGGTGGAGACGCAACCGTCGTCGAGCCGCCAAGGCCAACATCATCGCCCACTACGACCTGGGAAACAGGCTCTACGCCTCCTTCCTGGACCCGACGATGATGTACTCGGCGGCCATCTATCCGCACCCCGACAGCAGCCTGGAAGAGGCCTCCCGCCACAAGCTGGACCATATCTGCCGCCGTCTTCGCCTCGGCCCGCAGGACCGCGTGGTGGAGATCGGTTCGGGCTGGGGCGGGTTCGCCCTGCACGCCGCCGCTCACTATGGCTGCCACGTGACCACCACCACCATCTCCGAGGCCCAGTTCGAAGAGGCCGCCAGGCGGATCAAGGAGGCCGGCCTGGAAGAGCGAATCACGTTGCTGAAAAAGGATTACCGTGACCTGCAAGGCCGCTACGACAAGCTGGTCAGTATCGAGATGATCGAGGCCGTCGGCCATGCCTTTGTCCCCGACTTTTTCCGGAAATGCATGTCCCTGCTGAAGCCGGACGGCGAGCTGCTGATCCAGGCGATCACCATCAGGGACCACAAATACGAATCCTACCTGGGCGACGTGGATTTCATCCAACAGCATATCTTCCCCGGCGGCTGCCTGACCAGCAACAGCCGGATGCTCAAGGTCCTCGCCGACCACACCGACCTGGTGGTCCGGACCATCGAGGATTTCGGTATCGATTACGCCCGGACCCTCAACGACTGGCGGAGTCGCTTCCTGGCAGCCTTTCCGGAGCTGAAGGAACACGGCTACGACGAGCGTTTTCGTCGCCTCTGGGAATTTTACCTCTGCTACTGCGAAGGAGGATTTCTCGAACGGGCCATCAGTGTCGTGCAGCTGGTGGCAGACCGACCGCAGCGCCGGATGGACAGGGTGGCACTATGAACTGGGTGGTCAATCTGGCAATCTACAATCTGGCCTGGCTGGCCGGCGTCCTCGGCGGCAACCGCTTCGCCTGGATCGGTCTGCTGCTGGTGGCGGGTCACTTTCTGGTCTCACCCTACCGCCGGCACGATGGTATCCTGGCCGTTTTGCTGCTGGGCATCGGTCTGGTCGTTGACGGTACGCTCAACACCATCGGCTTCTTCACCTTCCCCGCCAACGGCTTTCCGATCCCACTCTGGCTGATGACCATCTGGCTGGCCCTGGCCACCCTGCCCAACCACAGCCTGCGCTGGATGAAGGGGCGGCACGGGATCAACGCCCTGTTCGGCGCCATAGGTGGACCGCTCGCCTACTGGGGCGGCGTCCGGCTCGGCGCCGCCGCGTTCAACTGGCCGCTGCTCCCGTCACTGCTGACGCTGGCCATGGTCTGGGCGGTCCTGTGGATCGTCATCATGGCGCTCGCCACCAGGATTGGCAGCGCCAAAAACAGTCGCCCCTTCTACTCCTGAGCCGTGTCGCTGGCCCCAGCCTCCCGGCCTAACGGGACGTATCGGAACCGTCTTGCCGTGGGCAGTAGCGGCCATGTCCGACCCGCCCGACGACCCGCCCCTGGTCGGCAACCACCTCGCCACGGACCATCGTCATGATCGGCCAGCCCCGAAAGGTCCTGCCCAGATAGGGCGAATAGGGGCACTTGCTTTGCAGGTCTGCGCGCTGCAGAGACTTGGTGAGCCGTGGATCAATCACCACCAGATCCGCATCGGCACCCGGGGTCAGGGTTCCCTTGCGGGGAAAAAGCCCATAGATCTTCGCCGGATTGAGGCTGGTGACCGCGACCAGGCGCTCCATCGTCAGCCGCCCCTGGGCGACGCCGTCCAGCAGGACCGGCAGCAATACTTCGAGGCCGGGGAGACCATTGGGCGCCTTCCAGATTTCCGTAAGGCCAGGCGTTTTTTCCTGCAGCTCATAGGGGCAGTGATCCGACCCGATGGTATCGACAACCCCCCGGTCCAGAAGATCCCACATCCGGTCACGGTTCGCGGCATCACGCATGACCGGCGAGAATTTCAGGTACGGTCCGTGCTCGACGATATCCTGATCGATAAACGTGAAAAAATGAGGACATGATTCGGCAAACACCGGCAGCCCCTTGGCTCGAGCCGCTGCAATCAGCTCGAGCGCTTGGGCGCTGGAAACATGGGCGATGATCATCCGGCACCCGGTCTGCTCGGCCAGGAGAAGCGCCCGATTCACCGCCTCGATCTCCACCCAGACAGGCCGGGAAGCGAGATAGGCAAGGGGATCGATACGTCCGGCCTCCCGCAACTGCCGTTCCAGGGTCTCGACCAGGGCCTGGTTTTCCGCATGTACGTATATCAGGCCGTTGTGCGGCCGCAGGGTCTGCATCACCCGGTACAGCTGCCCGTCATCAACCATGCCGTAGCTTTTCGGCGAATAGCACATCATGGTTTTCAGAGCCGGAGCGCCGGTGTGCAGCCACAGAGACTCGATTTCATCGAGATTGGCCGAAGAAGCGCCGCCATGCAGCCCATAGTCCACATAGGCCCGTCCCTCGTAGCCGCGCAGCGTCTCCTCATGGACGGCCACGGAAAA
>JAUVWB010000332.1 GCA_030604345.1 Desulfofustis sp.
CCGGGGCGCCCCGGTCGCAGCACTCTATCGAGTAGTCGCTTTCGTGCCGCTGTAACGAAGCGAAGTCGGGGTACTTGTCCATGAGCCGAGGTTAACGGTGGCCTGATCATCGGGGATCGCCACTGGTTTTTTCAGGTGCCTCTCTTGTACCCTACGCCCCTGGACAAAGCAATTGAATTGGTCGGAGGTTGCTGCTAAGCTCAAAAGAACGGGGCGGAGACCGGTGCCAAAGACGATCGCTCTGGTATCCTTGCAGCGGCTGGCGGAGCCGATACAGAACCAAGAGAGGAGGTTGCCATGAAACTGCGCTATTTCTCCCATTCATCTTTTCAAATTACCACCGATTCGGGTCTTGTTCTGCTGATCGAGCCGTTTCTCGACGACAATCCCACTTCCCCCGTCAACTCCGGTGACGTGCGGGCGGATTTCATTGTCTTGACCCATGCTCACGGCGATCATGTCGGTGATGCTTTCAAGATCGCCAAACGGTGCGAGTCGCTGTTTATTTGCGTTCATGAACTGGCCAATTACTGCATCGACAAAGGTTTTCGGGCCCATAACATGCATATCGGCGGAGCCCACCAGTTTCCCTTTGGTCGGTTGAAATTCACCATCGCCCATCACGGCTCGATGACGCCCGACAATACCTACGGCGGTCTTGCGGCCGGTGTGCTGCTCACCGTTGATGGTGTCACCGTCTATCATACCGGTGATACCGGACTTTTCTACGACATGAAACTGATTGGTGAAATGAACCGGATCGACTATATGCTCCTGCCCATCGGCGACAATTTTACCATGGGCGTCGACGATGCGGTCAAGGCGGTGGAATTGGCCCAGCCGGGTCTGGCCATCCCCATGCATTACGGCACGTTTCCGGTGATCGGGGCGGACCCGGAAGAATTCAGGCGAAAGGTTGAAGCGCACGGCCAGAACGCGCAGGTGTTGGCCTATGGCCAGGAAATGGTCCTGACCGCTCAATGAATGACGCCCGGGGATGGCGGCCAGGCACCGCGGTTGGCCGAGTCGGGTGATCGATGATCGAGAGCGACGAAGACCAATCCGAACGCGCTACCGGCGGCCAGGACTTGCCCGCTGGTGCGGCGCTGTATGCGCTGTTTCTGTGCGTGCTCTTCGGGGCCAATGCTGTGGCCATCAAGATCAGCCTCGGGGGCCTTGGCGTCTTCACCACCGCCGGCCTGCGCTTTTCTCTGGCCGCCGCGGCGATCTGGCTGTATGCGCGATTGTCCGGAAAGTCATTACGGCTGAACGGCAAACAGTGGAAGCAGTTGCTGCTGCTCGGACTGATTTTCTTCTGTCAGCTCTCGCTCTTTTACCTCGGGCAAAGCCGGACCACGGCAACGCACGGGACATTGATCGTCAATGGCTTACCGTTTGTGGTCGCGGTGTTGGCCCACTTTTTTCTGACCGATGATCGTCTTACCGCAACCAAGGTCGTCGGCTTGACCTTCGGATTCGCCGGAGTCCTGGTGCTGTTGCGCGACTCCCTGGAAATGAGCTGGGCAGCGGTGACCGGGGATTTGCTGGTATTGGCGGCAGTGCTGGTCTGGGGGGCCAATGCGATCTATTCGAAGCGGATTATCGCCACCTTCCATCCGGCCCAGATTACTTTCTATCCGATGGTCCTCGCCACCCCGTTCTTCTTGATCTGTGGGGTTCTTTTCGACCGGCCGATGTTCACTCGAGTCGACCCGGCCATCCTCGCCGCTTTTTTCTACCAGACTTTTGTCACCGCTTCTTTCGGCATGGTTGCCTGGAGTTCACTGGTCAAGCGGTACGGCGCCAGTTCCCTGCATGCCTTCGTCTTCATCATGCCGATTTCCGGAACCAGTCTTGGCGTGATCCTGCTTGGCGAACCGTTGACCCTGAACCTGCTCGGCGCCGCTGTGCTGGTTACGGTCGGGCTCCTGGTGGTCAACCGGAAACGGCGTAAGTTGATGTGAGGATGAGGCCTCTGTGGTAGCGACAGGTCCGGGGAGCAGAGCAGGGGGAAGGATTTAACGTTTACGCAAAATGTATTGCGGCCGAACGCTCGGTCGGCTACCCTGTCGGCATGATGCATTCATCCATCGGTTCGAAGTGAAAGTCGCTGAGCCGATTACGGATCGGTGCGAGCCACCATTTCAGATGCTGACCAGGAGGATCATGCCATGGCTGAACAGACCCTTCCCGCAGGAGAATATTACGACTACCCGTTGATCATCAAGAAACTTCTGGGCACGGCGCTGATCTATGCCGCCGACCAGGAGATCGTCTATCGGGATCGCTTTCGCTGCAGCTATCGCGACCTGAATCGACGCATTCATCGACTGGCCGGTGGTCTCAGCTCGCTTGGCATCAAGGAGGGTGACACGGTTGCGGTCTTCGATTATGACAGCAACCGTTTTCTTGAGTGCTTTTTCGCCATACCGATGATGGGAGCGGTTATGCAGATGGTCAACTGGCGGCTGTCGGCGGCTCAGATCGAATACACCATCAATCACGCCGAGGCCCGGTTGATCATCATCAATAGCGATTTCCTGCCGCTATTGGCGCAGATCCGGGAGCGGCTCACCTGGGTCGAAAAAATCGTCGTCATTGTCGAGAACGAGGGCCCGCAGGAGTGCGGGTTGACCATCGCTGCCGAATACGAAACACTGCTGGCTGCTGCAGCCGACTCCTATGACTTCCCCGATCTCGATGAAAACACCAAGGCCACCACCTTCTACACCACCGGCACCACCGGTGATCCCAAGGGGGTGCACTTCAGCCACCGGCAGTTGGTCCTGCA
>JAUVWB010000232.1 GCA_030604345.1 Desulfofustis sp.
ATAGCCCACCTGTGGTGCCAGGGCCGTGACCAGGATGGGATTGGTCGAGAGCGGCCGGCGCATGTGTTCCCGGCGGACGACCATGCCGGCAATGGCCTTGCGCCCCAGGTCTCGGGTCGCCCCGGCGATCAGTTCGGCGCTTTCCAGCAGATCGGCGGCGGCCAGCGGCAGCATGGTGTTGAGCTGGAAGTTGCCGGACTGGGCGGCGATGGTGATCGAGGTGTCATTGCCGATAACCCGGGCCGCCGCCATGCAGACGGCTTCCGGGATAACCGGATTGACCTTGTCGGGCATGATCGAGGAGCCCGGCTGTAGGGCCGGCAGCACAATCTCGCCGAGGCCGCCGGCCGGTCCGGAGTTCATCCAGCGCAGGTCGTTGGCGATCTTCATCAGGGTGACCGCACAGACCTTCAGATGACCGGATGTCTCCAGGATCGTGTCGATGCTGCTTAAGCCCTGATAGGGGCTGGGCATGGCCGCAAAGGAGAAGCCGCTGGTTCTGGTCAGGGCGTCAAGCGCCTGGTCGACAAAAGGTTGCGGACAATTCACGCCGCTGCCGACGGCGGTGCCTCCCAGGGGCAGCAGTCGCAACCGTTGCAGCACCGATTGCAGGCGCAGCGTGTTATCATCGAGCTGGGCCGCCCAGCCTTCCAATTCCCGGGAAAATCTGATGGGCAGGGCATCCATCAGATGGGTCCGCCCGGTTTTGACCACCTCCTTGTGCTCGGCGGCCTTTTCGCGTATGATCGCTGCCAGCCCCTCCAGCGCCGGCAACACGGCGTCGCTGAGGATCAATG
Organism: Desulfofustis sp.; assembly: GCA_030604345.1. The sequence continues at coordinate 798 of JAUVWB010000232.1, forward strand.
CGGCGCTGACCTGCAAGGCGGAGGGGATGACGTCGTTGGAACTCTGGCTCATGTTGACGTGGTCGTTTGGCGAGCAGGCGAGGCCATGATCGCGGCGGACGATGGTGGCGATCACCTCGTTGGCGTTCATGTTGCTGCTGGTGCCGGACCCGGTCTGCAGGACCGGTACCGGAAAGTGCGGGGCATAGTCGCCGGCCAACAGCGCGTCGATAGCGGCGATGATGGCGCTGGCCAGTTCCGGGCTGAGCAGGCCGAGGTCGCCGTTGGCCTCGGCGGCGGAGCGCTTGATCAGCAGCAATGCTCGGATAAAGCGCAGGGGCAACGGCCGTGGGGTGATGGTGAAATTGTTCAGCGCACGTTGGGTCTGCGCTCCGTACCAGGCATCGCGCGGCACCTCCACCGTCCCCATTGAGTCGGTTTCTTTTCGGGTGTCCATGGCATCTCCCTTGTGTAGAGGTTCGTCTCGGGGTGATTACCGTATACGATAAGGCGTTTTTCTCGTTTCAGGAGATAAAAGCAGATGACCAACCGAAGCGGGCCGGACACAGAATCGGGGGCTTCTTCGTTTTCTCAGTGTTTCCCGCCGGTGGAGCCGGAGCGGGCGCTGATCCTCATCCTCGGCTCCTTCCCCGGCGTCGCATCGCTGGAGGCCCGGCAGTACTATGCCCACCCGCGCAACAGTTTCTGGCCGATCATGGCCGAGCTACTGGGCTTTGCTGCCCACCTCGATTACGGCCAGCGGGTGACCCATCTGGTGAACAATCGGGTGGCCCTGTGGGATGTGTTGGCCCGCTGCCACCGTGCCGGCAGCCTTGATGCCGCCATCGAACCGGCATCGATCACGGTCAATGACCTCATCTCGTTCGTCGCTCGCCAGCGCTTTCTGAAGGCGGTGTTTTTCAACGGGGAGCGGGCCGAACGGGAATTTCGCAGAAGGGTCCTGCCGCAGTTGGCCGACCTGTCCGCGGGTGTGGTACTGCAGCGTTTGCCGTCAACCAGCCCGGCCCATGCCGCCGTGCGGTATGCGGATAAAAAGGCGGCCTGGCGGGTGATTGTCGATTATCTGGATCGATGACCAGCACCACCAACCGAGGGTGTCAGGTGCAACCGGGAGGAGTGCCCGGTTGATGGGATCAAAAAAAAACGGTGGTCGGCGCAGCGGTCGACCACCGGTGCAGAAAGGGCTGGTGAGGCAGGAACTGCTATCAGGCCTTCCACAGCCCGTGCAGGTTGCAATACTCACGCACGGTGACCTGGTCGGCCTCGATGGGGAAGAAGGCCTTGGGTTCCTGGCCGGGATTGAGGAAGACCTTGTAACTGGTGCCGTTGGCGTTTAGTTCAATCCACTCGATCCAGTGTTTTTCCTCCATGGGGTGGGGCACGGAGCCAACCATCACTTCCCAGCCGCCGGCCACTTTTTTGGCAACCGGAACGTGTTTTTCCTTGGCGGCGTCCACGGTGTTTTCAGTCATCAACACCATATTCTGCCCGCAGCAGACCAGTGCTCCGGCACCGCCGGTCAACACTTCGACGATGTTGCCGCATACATTGCATTTATACACCTCGAGTCTTTTTGCCATGGTGAAACCTCCTTGTTGAACGTTGATTCCGGTCGTGTGATGCGGGCCAGGCCCGCATGCCAGCATGGTAACGTTTTAGTCTCGAACCATGATAGGGTATGACCGGCGGTGGGGTCAAGGCCGACCGCAGCTTTTCGCAAGCGTCGTCCGGATGCGATTTCGGTAATTGTCGTAAATGGTTCTCATTATCTTCTGAAATTACACCACTAACCACACATCTGTCAACAAGTGATTGAACTAATTATAAAACAATGGTTAGTTTGAGCAGCCAAAGCAAACCTGCTTGTCGACGGTAACCGTGTTCTCTACGGGGCCGCCGGTGGCTCGGCCGTCGGTACTGCTCAGCAAGACGCAGAGCTGCGTCCGGCTTCGTTTCCCGACGTTGGCCATTGACATTACCGCTTTCGTGTCTGATAAATTTATATGACCATCAGGTTTACCGGGCTGACCGGGCCTTCACGACGCAGTTCTCGGGAGGATCGGCCAGCCCTTGCAGCGTCGGTGACGTGGTGAATGGTCGTTGTGGCTCCCCGTCACGGGGGGTGGGTAAGGGGTCGGCACTGTCAGGTTATGTTGTCGTCAAGCGCCACGTGGGATCGTCATTGCTCCCGGTTTGGAGCAGATGCGGGATTATGTCGGTGTTTACGGGCTTGGCGGCGTTATTGTTGAACGATGACAACCAAGGAGGTTATCCGATGGGACTGAGAAAGGTGGTGACAACCGTGATGACAATCGGCGCGCTGGCGATGATTCCCTTGACGGCATCCGCTTACGATCATGAAGTGAGTGCCCGGGGCATGAGTTTTTCCTGGTCCGTGGAAGGAAATCTGCTCAAGGGCAAGATGTCGGCCAAGACCGGGGGGTGGGTGGCCGTTGGCTTCAACCCGAGTTCGAAGATGAAGGACGCCAACATCATCATCGGCTACGTCAAAGACGGTACCGGCACCGTTGCCGATCATTTCGGCGATAAAGCGACCGGGCACACTGCGGATACCGAATTGGGTGGGAGCGAGGATGTCACTTTGGTGGCGGCGAGCGAGGAAAACTCCATGACCACCATCGAGTTCACCATGCCGATGGACTCCGCCGATGCCTACGATCAGGTCTTGCAAGCGGACGGAGATACCGTATTGCTGCTCGCCTACGGCCCCGATCGGGACAGTCTCAAGCCGCGTCATGCCTTCCGCGCCAGCAAAGTGGTGAACCTGTCGACCGGAGCGGAGAAGTAGCGTCGTGAGGTGGCGGATGGGGCGGAACCTGTTCAGTGCGATTGCTTGTGTACCGCTTCTTCTCGGCTTGTTGATCGGCACCGCTTCTGCGGTCGAACGAGTTGAGGAAGAGACGGCGCCGGGAAAAATCACCGTCGTCGAGCGGACCGGTGCAACCGTCCCGCTGGAAGCCGTTTTCCGTGATGAACACGGCGACCCGGTAACGCTTGGC
>JAUVWB010000292.1 GCA_030604345.1 Desulfofustis sp.
CGGTTGCCGATCACCTCTATACCGCCGGCCAACCTGATCCGGATCTATTGATCCGCACCGGTGGTGAGCGACGCTTGTCCAATTTTCTTCTCTGGCAGGCGTCCTACGCAGAGATTTATTTTATCGACATCATGTGGCCTGATTTTCGGCGTGAGGCCTATCTGCAGGCGATTCGCGATTTTCAGCAGCGAGAGCGGCGGTTCGGTAAGACCGGAGACCAGGTGCGGAGGCCTCCCAAGTGAAACGAGTTGTTCCTGGACTAGTGCTGGCTGCCGGTTGGTTGCTGTTGTTAATGACTGGTTCCTTCCTGTTGTTCTGGGCGGCAGTGGTGCTGATCGGGATGCTCGGCGGCCGCGAATATCTGCGGATGACCATGCCGCATGACCTGTTTGCGCTCGATCGAGTGGTGCTCACGGTGGTTCTCTGTGTTCCGGTTCTGGCCGCGGTTTTTGCCGGTTCTCCCCGTTTCGCCCCGTCTTTCGGATTGTTTCTTGGATTTAGCGGCCTGGTCGCGTTCGTCTTCTATCACTTCGGCAGATTCGACAATCCGCTACGCATTCTTTATCGGTGCGTTCTGGGGTTGGTCTTCATCGGCTTTCTTGCCTCGCACCTGGTGCTCCTTCGTCAATTGCCCGACGGCGCCCACTGGCTGGCGATTTTGACTGCCATTACAGCCGGGTCCGATACGGCGGCCTATCTGGTCGGCAGTCGTTGGGGGAGGCGCAAGATGTGCCCGCAGATCAGCCCGAAAAAGACCGTGGAAGGGGCGCTCGGAGGCATTGCCGGTGGTGTCGGAGCAGCCTTGCTGCTGTTTCTGTTTTTTCCCGTAGCCTGGGCTTGGTGGGTCATCCTCGTTTTGGCCTTCGGCTTGTCCCTGGTGGGTATGGCCGGTGATCTGCTCGAATCGGCCATCAAACGAGGGACCGGCAGCAAAGACTCCGGCCGCCTGCTCGCCGGTCACGGCGGTGTTCTCGATCGTATCGATTCGCTCTTCCTCTCTGCGCCCGTGCTCTATTATCTGTTGATCTTTGCTGGTTATTGATGAAACGTCTTTCCGTCCTCGGCTCCACCGGTTCCATAGGAGTCAATGTCTTGTCTTTGGTGCGGCAGTTTCCGGACCGCTTTGGCATTGTTGGGCTGGCTGCCGGGAGAAATGTCACCCTGCTCGCCGAGCAGGTGAGAGAGTTTCGGCCGCTGCTTATTTCCGTGCAGGACGAGGAACATGCGGAAAAAGCAGGCAAGCTCTTGCCTGATGAGTATCGGGGAAGAATAGTATACGGGGTGGCCGGCATGGAGCAGGTGGCGGCATTGGCCGAGACCGACATGACGGTTTCCGCGGTGGTTGGGGCAGCCGGCCTTCTCCCTACCATCGCTGCCATCGAGGCGGGCAAGGACGTGGGGCTTGCCAACAAGGAAACCCTGGTGGTTGCCGGGCGCCTGGTCATGGAGAAGGTGCGAGCCAAGGGGATCCGTCTGTTACCGATCGATTCTGAACACAGCGCCATTTTTCAGGCTCTGGAAGCCGGCAGAAAAGAAGATGTGGCTCGTATCATTTTGACTGCTTCAGGCGGGCCGTTTCTCCATAAACGAACGGAAGAACTGGGCCGGGTGAGCCGCGATGAAGCTCTCGATCATCCGAACTGGAGTATGGGACAAAAAATCACCATCGATTCTGCCACGTTGATGAACAAGGGCCTGGAGGTCATCGAAGCTCGCTGGCTGTTCGATATGGTCCCGGCAACCATCAATGTGGTGGTGCACCCGCAATCGATCGTCCATTCTCTGGTCGAGTTTCGCGACGGCTCAGTGTTGGCGCAGCTTGGTCTGCCGGACATGAAGATCCCGATCGCCTACGCCCTTTCTTACCCGGAACGCATGACGCTCGATCTGCAACGGTTGAACCTCTGGCAATGCGCTCATCTCGAGTTCTACGAGCCTGATTATGGGCGCTTCCCGGCTCTGCGGCTGGCATTCGAGGCATTGGAACGGGGGGGCACCGGTCCGGCGGTGCTTAACGGAGCCAACGAGGTGGCGGTGGCCGCCTTCCTCGAGGAGAAGATTTCTTTTTTGTCCATAGCCGCTATTGTCGAACAGACGCTGGCCCAGGTAAACGGCGGCAGCGATACTGACCTGGATGTTCTGCTGGCCGCCGATCGCGAAGCCAGGCGCTGCGCCGAATCCCTGGTTGCAACGGTGGCGGCGTGATCGCCGATGATGAATTATGAATACGCTTGTTTCCTTTATTGTCGTTCTTGGCGTCCTGATCTTTGTTCATGAACTGGGCCATTTCCTCTTTGCTAAACTGTTCCGGGTAAAAGTACTCAAATTTTCTCTGGGGTTCGGTCCGAAGTTGCTCAGCAAGGTCTCCGGGGAAACCGAGTATCTTATCTCCGCCATTCCGCTGGGCGGATACGTGAAAATGCTCGGCGAGCATCCCGATGAGGCGCGATCGGGAGAACAGAGCGACCGATCTTTTGCCGGCAAGCCGGTCTGGCAACGTTTTTGTATCGTGCTGGCCGGACCGTTGTTCAACCTCTTGTTTTCGGTGGTTCTATTCTTTGCTATCTTTCTGGTCATGGGAATGCCGGAGAACCGTGACAGTACGGTGATCGGCGAGGTGGCGGCAGCGTCTGCCGCTGATCAGGCCGGTCTCAAGCCCGGCGACCGGATCCTCAGCATCGACGGTCGACCCGCCCAGCAATGGCTCGATATCCTTAACGCGGTCAAGGACAGTGAGGGACGAGAGCTGTCTATGGTTGTCCGCCGCGGTGGCGACGAACTCGCCCTGACCGTGGTGCCGCAGCTCGACAGCGTGAAAAATATCTTTGGCGAGGAACAGGAAAAGCGGTACATGATCGGCATCGTCAAGGAGGACGTGATCGAGTACCGCCCGGCCGGATTTTTTGAGGCGCTGGGCGCAGCCTTCTGGCAGACCTGGATGTTCATCTACCTGACCTTCATGGGAGTGGTGAAGATGATCCAGAAGGTCATTCCCGCTTCGGAGTTGGGCGGCCCGATCCTGATCGCCCAGCTTGCCGGCGAGCAAGCCCGGGCAGGATGGCTCAACCTGGCCCATTTCATGGGGCTGCTGAGCGTCAATCTGGGTATCCTCAACCTGCTGCCGATCCCGATCC
>JAUVWB010000309.1 GCA_030604345.1 Desulfofustis sp.
ATGTTGCATACGCCCGAATGGTGGGTGGAGACCGCCTAATTCAACCCCCGCACCAGCTACGAGTACTAAACCGCACCCCCACCCACTCCCCGCGCCTGCTGGCCAACCGGCCCGCTGGCGCTCTCCCCTCACGAAACGCTCATTTTTTTTCAGGTTCATCCGGATTGAGCGTACTTTTTTTGTTTACCGGCAAAGAACCCGGCGAAGGGCAGCGTTTGGAAGCGATACCCTTCGCCTCCCCAGTTGCAGAGACGTGCGCTTGAGTCGGATGAACCTTATTATTTCAACTCATTCCAAAGACTGGAACAGGTGCCGATAACGGTGTCGGTTCTGCCGGTACAGAACGATCCGGTCGAGCAGTTGCCTGGTTCTGCGTACCAGTTTGCGCCGGGCAAAAAACCGGCTGTAGGTGGAAAAGGGGATGAATTCGTTGTTGTCGAATCGGCCCTTGAGATCAAGCGCCACCGCCGCATAGGTACCGTTGCTGCAACGGCGCAGGGCGATATTTTTCGGGTTCAGGTCGAACAAACGAATATCGTGGGCGACCAGATGCTGACAGAACGCCTCGGCGACGACCAGGATGCTTGGCAGATCGCACTCCTCGTGGTGGACGATCAGGTCCCAGATGGTCTCGGCCGGTGAGCCGTCTTCGTTACGCACGCAATCGCAGAGCAGCCCCGGGCCGCGATCGGTAGCCACAAAACCGTGGCAATGGCTGATGCAGGAAATCATGCCGTGCCGCCGGACCAGGTCCTGGTAGCCGCGATACTCTCTGGCATTGGCATCAAGCTGGGTTTTATCGGCACCGGCCGGCACCTTGACCACCAACGCCGGGTCATACGGGTGATGATAGCACAACCGGTTACGACCGCGACTGATCAGCAGCTCTTCGGCAAGGCGCAGCGGTTCATCCGTCCGTCCTTCAGGCTCGCCCGGTGCTGGTGTCATCTCTTTTTCAGCCGTCCCCATCCCGATCCGGATTGGCCATGCCGCGCCACACCATCTCGAACATGACGTTGGCCTGCGCCGCCAGACTCTCCGTGCGGCCGCGCAGGATCCACATGAAGAAACTGCGCTGCACGAAGCCCATCAGAAAATCGAGCAGAATTCCGGCCCGTACATGGGGGTTGAGCACCCCCTCCCGCTGTCCTTCCTTCAAGACATCGATCATCAGCCCCATCATGCGCGGCTGGGCAAAGGTCTGATCGGCCATCCAGGTGCTCATCGGCAGCGTCATGAAGACAATACGACCAAGACCGATGTGCCGCTCGTAGTAATCCAGTTGCAGCCAGAACACCTTGCGCAGCTTCTCCTTGAGGTCTTCGATGCCCTGCAGGTGATCGACGATCCGATCGGTGAGCTTGCCCATCCAGATGTCGACGAAAGCGAACACCAGACGCTCCTTGCTGCCGTAATGCTTGTAGATGGTGGTAAAGCTGACGCCGGCTTGCTTCGCCACAGCACGGATGCTGGCCTGATGGAAATCGGCGTGGGAAAAGACATCCAGCACCGCCTTCTCCAGGCGCTGGTGGACATCGGGATGCAAGGGATGGTTCATGACTTTCGCGGGGACCCGTTCTCCTGGCTGCAGTAACTGTTCTCGGTGCCGACAGGCTTCCTTCTTTTACCCCACCAGGCCGGCCTGTCAATGGCCAAACAGCGACAGCATCACCCCGGCGGCGATGGCTGAGCCGATCACCCCGGCAACGTTGGGCCCCATGGCATGCATCAGCAGGAAATTGGTGGGGTCGGCCTTGCTGCCCACCACCTGGGATACCCGGGCCGCCATCGGCACCGCCGACACCCCGGCAGAGCCGATCAGCGGATTGATGGGTGAGCGGGAGAAACGGTTCATCACCTTGGCCAACAACACTCCGGAAGCGGTGCCGATGGCAAAGGCGGCCACTCCCAGCCCGAGAATGGCCAGGGTCTCCACCTTGAGGAACTGTTCGGCGGTGGCCGTGGCGCCGACCGTCACCCCGAGAAAGATGGTGATGATGTTGATCAGCGCGTTCTTTGCCGTATCCTCCAGCCGGCCGACCACACCGCACTCGCGGAACAGATTGCCGAGCATCAACATGCCGATCAGTGTCGCCGCGGCCGGGACGATGAGGCTGACGACAATGGTGACGATGATCGGGAAAAGGATCTTTTCTTTTTTGGAGACCGGCCGCAGCTGGCTCATTTTGATCTGACGCTCCGCCTCCGTGGTCAGCAGTTTCATGATCGGCGGCTGAATAATAGGCACCAGCGCCATATAGGAATAGGCGGCGATGGCGATCGCCCCGAGCAGATGCGGGGCCAGCTTGGAAGAGAGGAAGATGGCGGTAGGACCATCGGCACCGCCGATGATGCCGATGGACGCCGCCTCCTGAGCGGTAAAGAGACCGGAGGCGACCGCGCCGACGAAGGTGACGAAAATGCCGAACTGGGCCGCCGCCCCAAGGAGCAGCGCACGCGGATTGGCGATCAAGGGCCCGAAATCGGTCATGGCACCGACCCCAAGAAAGATCAACGGCGGGAAAATCCCCAGGTGATCGCCCTGAAAGAGGTAGTAGAGCAACCCGCCCGGCTCCACCGTGTGCACGGCACCGGCGGTTATCTCCAACAGCGGTGGCTTCATCAGGCCGGCGAAGGGCAGATTGGTCAGCAACACGCCAAAGGCGATCGGCACCAGCAACAATGGTTCAAAACCGCGGACAATGGCCAGGTAAAGAAGCAGACAGGCCACCGCCATCATCAACACGGCACCGAAACTGAGCCCATAGACACCGCTGCTGCGCCAGAACTCCAGCAAGGCCGCTCCCATGGCTTTTCCTCCTCCGGATTCAGGACAAAACCACCAACACCTCGCCACCGTTGACCGAGGCACCTTTGGCCACCCGCACTTCGGCAACGACACCGTCGCCCGGCGCCACCACCTCGTTGGCCATCTTCATGGCCTCCAGGAGCAGCAGGGTCTGACCGCGGCTTACCCGCTCACCGGGGGCCAC
>JAUVWB010000387.1 GCA_030604345.1 Desulfofustis sp.
CCTGCTGTCAGTTGCGGACGTCCTGTGTGCAACCCTGCGGGCCTGCTGTGTCGCGCCGGCGGTCCTCCGCGAGGCGTTTTCCAGCGGTACCCTTCGCCTCCCCGGTTGCAGAGACGTACGCTGGAGTCGGATGAACCCATTTTCTTTCTCGCTGAATAGCTCGCATCAATCGCTGGTTTCACCTCTCTCTTCGTCGGGATCTGATCGGTGCGTCACCCGGCACTGGAGTTGTCCCCGGTGCAGGCGAACGGAGAGGGGGTCGCCTGGTTCCACCTGGGTATAATCGCTGACCAGGCGCTGCCGCCTGTCCAGGACAACGGCATAGCCCCGGGCCAACGTGGCAAGGGGGCTTAACGAATCAAGCACGGCTGCCGCTCTTTGCAACTGCCGGTTCTTGTCGCTCAGCGTCTGAATAGTGGCCCGTTGGAGCCGTTTTTCCAGGCCTTCGATCCGGATCTGGAAGCGGCTGACAAGTTGGTCGGGGGATGAGCTGCGTAGCCTGTTTGTCAGGGTGATGCCGCGATGCTGATAGCGCTCCAGACGCCAGGACATGGCGGTCAGCAGTCGGGAGAAGCATTGGTCAAGCCGCAGGCTGGGGTGGCCGAAGACCGTTTCGAAGTTGGCGAGAAAACGATTGACGCGGTCAAGGCGATGGAGATACGAATCCAGATACCAGGTCGTGGCGCGCCGCAGTCGCTGGCGCAGGTCCTCAAGGCGCTGGCCGAGCGCAACCCCGTCGGCCACCACCAGTTCGGCGGCCGCTGTCGGCGTGGCCGCACGGATATCGGCGCAGAAATCGGCAATGGTAAAGTCGGTTTCGTGCCCAACCCCGGTGACCACCGGGATGGTGGCCTGATAGATGGCGCGGGCCACCTCTTCCTCGTTGAAGGCCCAGAGGTCCTCTATGGAACCGCCTCCTCGGCAGAGAACGATGACGTCGGGGCGGAGATCGTGGGCGCGACGGATGGCCGAACTGATCTCCCGTGCGGCCCCCTCTCCCTGCACCCGGACGGGCAGTAGTTGCACATGCAGGGCGATCCGGCGTTTCCGACAGATGGTTAAAAAATCATGGACGGCAGCTCCGGTGGGGGAGGTGATGAGGACGATCCGGCTGACGATGGCGGGAAGCGACCGTTTTCGTTCCGGGGCGAAATAGCCTTGATCCTTGAGCCGCTGCTTGAGTTGCTCGAAAGCGATCTGCAATCGGCCGCTGCCGTGAAAATCGATGGTGTCGACGATGATCTGGTATTCTCCCCGCGGTCCGTATACGGTAATCCGCCCGTCACAGATGACCTGTTGACCGTCCCGGGGGTGTTGCGCGAGATAGGCTTGTTGCGTCTTGAACAAGACCGCCCTGATCTGTGCCTGATCATCCTTGAGGACAAAATAGTAGTGTCCGGAAAAGGGCCGGCGAATGCCCGAGATCTCGCCAGCGACGCGGACGAAGCGAAACGATCCCTCGAGCAGATTGGCGATGTCCCGGGTGAGTTCGCTGACCGATTTGATATCCTTGCCAATCATCATATCTCTGGTTGGAGCAATCCGCTACGCCGGAGCTTTCATCGTTTACCGATAGACAGTGGAATGCTTTTGTACTATAAATGACAGCCTGAAATTTACACCAAAAAACTGGCAGTGGGCTGATGCGACTGCGGAGGGTGAACATGACCAAAGACAACGTCTTTCATAAACCGTATGTGGATGAACGGGACAAAAACAATCTGGAAGGGCTGCTGGAGCAACTCAATCTGCCGCCGGCGGTCATTACTTTCGTACGAAACCACAAGCGAGCCGTACAGGCCGGTGCCGCGGTAATCGTTGTGGCGGTGGTGGCGTGGGCTCTTTATGACAGTTACCGGGAAAACCGGATTCAGGAGGCGAGATCGGCCCTGGCGGCTGCCTCCGTTGCTCAAGAGCAAGAGCTGTTTGCGGCGCTGGCGGCGGTTGAGGCCGATTATGGCGGTACCGATGCGGCCCGCTGGGCAGCCATTACCCGGGCCCAGGAATTGGCCAAGCGCGGTGAGACGGGCGAGGCCCTGGCTCTCTATGAGGAGATCCAGGGTACCGTCAAAAAATCTTCACCGCTCTATCCGCTTCTGACCTTCGGTATTGCCGCAACCAGTGAAACGGCTGGCGACTATGAGCAGGCGGCGGCGGCGTTCACCTCCCTGCAGTCCATGCAAGGGTTTGTTGAGCTGGGTTACCTCGGCCTCGGCCGGGTC
>JAUVWB010000001.1 GCA_030604345.1 Desulfofustis sp.
CGATTGGGGACCGGTCATGCAGCTCATCGAAGAATTGACTGAGGCCGGACGCCTTGACGAGTGCCAGCCAGGCCTCGCACGGATTCTCGGGTTCAAGGGTAACTGGCGGCTACGCGAAGAAACCTTGAAGCGAGTCCCTTTGCTTCAGGACCCCAGTGAACACGTGATCCGTCAGGTCATCAAGATCGTGGGCGATAGCAATACTTATTTTGAAATGCGGATCCTGGCCTGCGCATCCCTTGAAGCACTGTTGGCCCGGAGGGTGCATCCCTTTTGCTCTCCCCTGCAAGCAATGCTGCGCAGGACTTTGGCGACACAGTTAGCGGTGCCCCAGCCGGGGCCCTTTCAGGAAGCGCTGGTGACGGTCGAGGAGAAGGCCCGTCTGCGTCTGTTCGGAGCCGATGATGATCGACGGCGAAACGTCGAATTTGGGCCTCTTGATTCTGTTGGCAATTGGAGCGCCACATAGTATTGTTGCACCGGCGCTGGCAACCCCGGGGGGGCGGAGAGCGAACCCTCTGAACGAAAGCGAAAAGATCGTCATGGCCTAGCAGGCATGAGGAGATTTCCCTGCTCAAGGGACTGTGGAAAAGCAACGACGCCCCATGTCGAGGCGGCTATGACCGTACAAGGGAGATGGCAATGGACAGTTTGCAGTTTGTCATAGATCGAGATCCGCATGAACATGAGTTTCATCAGGCGGTGCGTGAGGTTCTGGAGTCGGTTCGCCCGGTTCTGGAGAGAAATCCTCAGTATCGTCGGGAGGCGATCCTGGAGAGAATCGTCGAGCCGGAGCGCGTGATCATGTTTCGGGTACCCTGGGTCGATGATGAAGGCCAGATCAGGGTCAACCGCGGCTTTCGGGTGCAGATGAACAGCGCCATCGGTCCATACAAAGGGGGGTTGCGCTTCCATCCGTCGGTACGTCTGGGAATTCTCAAGTTTCTGGCCTTTGAACAGGTCTTCAAGAATGCCTTGACATCGTTGCCGATGGGCGGTGGTAAGGGGGGAGCGGACTTCGACCCCAAAGGAAAATCCGACCATGAGGTCATGCGTTTTTGTCAGAGTTTCATGATCGAGCTGGCCCGTCACATCGGTCCCGACACCGACGTTCCGGCCGGCGATATCGGGGTTGGTCCACGCGAGATCGGCTATCTGTACGGGATGTACAAGCGGCTGGCCAATGAATTCACCGGCGTGCTCACCGGCAAGAGTCTCAACTGGGGCGGCAGCTTGATCCGCCCGGAGGCAACCGGTTATGGAGCCGCCTATTTCCTCGCCGAGATGCTCGCCACCCGCAACGAGAGCATTGCCGGAAAGACGGTGACCATTTCCGGCTACGGCAACGTTGGTACCTATGTCACTGAAAAAATAAATGAGCTTGGCGGCAAGGTCGTCACCATTGCCGATGAGTTCGGTTACGTCCATGATCCTGGCGGTATTCAGGGCGAGAAGCTGAAATACCTGTCAACGCTGTGGACCATCTATCGCAAATCGGCAAAGGATTATGCCGATACCTTCAAATGTGAGTGGGTCCCCCATCGCCGCCCCTGGGAAGTACCCTGCGATATTGCCGTTCCCACCGCCATGGAGAATGAACTGGACGGAGACCACGCCGCCCTGCTGGTAAAAAATGGCTGTAAGGCGGTTGTCGAAGTGGCGAATATGCCGTGCACCCCTGAAGCGGTGCGACTGTTCCAGGAGAACAATGTCCTCTTCGCACCCGGTAAAGCGGCCAACGCCGGGGGGGTCTCCGTGTCCGGCCTGGAGATGGCGCAAAACAGCATGCGGCTGAGCTGGTCAAAAGATGAAGTCGATCGCAGGCTGAAAGTGATCATGAAGAACATTCACGCCATGTGCAAAGAGACCGCTGAGCGCTATGGCGCCCGGGGGAACTACGTGGTCGGAGCGAATATCGCCGGTTTTGTCAAGGTCGTCGATTCGATGATCGATCAGGGAATTGTTTGAGGGCTCACTGTAAGAGCCCGTCACGGATAAGAGACGCAGGAGAGCTATGCGTTATTCCCAGGCCCGGCAGGGCAGAGTGTTTGTTATTCGCCTGGAGGACGGCGATATCGTCCATGAGGCCGTTGAACGGGTAGCAAAGGATGAGGGGGTCCGGGCCGCCGCCGTGATAGCCGTGGGCGGCGCCGATGACGGCAGTCGGCTGGTGGTGGGCCCGGAGTCGGATCGCGGCCTGCCGCTCAACCCGATGCAGCTGGTGCTGCGTCATGCCCACGAGGTGACCGGTACCGGTACGCTGTTTTGCGACGATCAGGCCGAGCCGATTCTGCACATGCATCTGGCTTGCGGGCGTGGCGACCACAGTGTGACCGGCTGCATCCGCTCCGGCGTTCGGGTCTGGCGGGTCATGGAGGTGATCCTCTTTGAACTCTGTGACTGCACGGCCCGCCGGGAACTCGAGGAGCCGCTTGGGTTGAAGCTGTTGCAGCCCTGAAGGCCCGATCATCAGTTGCCGAACAACCCCTTGAGCAGGTCCTTGGCTTTTTCCACCTCCTTGCTGAGTTTTTCTTTTTGCTCCGGGGTGATGGTGCCGCTCTTGAGGATCTCCCGCACCTCCTCTTCATCGACTAACCGCTCCCTGGCCAGGCCTGCAAGATCGGGGAGAAATTCGGGATCGGAGATGGTGCCGCCCACCAGTATCGGTACCGCCAGCCCGGTGTGTTGTTCGGCATCTCCCTGACCTTTGATGGTTGCCACCAGGCGTGGGGTGAGCTGGAGATCCAGCGATTCATCGACGAGATTGACCGTGCCGGAGGCCCTGGCCCGGATGAACGGCGACTTGAGGGTGGCCTCGGGTATGGTGGCGATGCCGTCTGCCACGACCAGGGGTACCTGGAGCTCGGCAAAATCGGTTCGGGGACGTTCGCCCTGTTGTTCCAGACTGAACCCGGAGGTGACGGTCCGGGCCAGATACGCCAGGTCAAGGCCGACCAGCGCCCCATCGTTGAACAGCAGATCGGCCGAGCCGTGCAGGGATCTTTTCAGGGTCTCGGCGCGATCCCCGGTTGCCGTCAGGTTGACGGTGGCTGACAGGCTTCCTTCCAGAATGTCCTTATCGGCCGCATCGCGCAGCAACGGTCCCACCTGTACCCCCGAGACAGCTGCATCGATGGCTGTCGCGGGAGTGTCGCCGCGTACATCCAGTGTGCCGGTGGCGGACATGGTTCCCTGGTAGAGCGTCAGATCCAGGGGGTTGATGTGAAACAAGCCCTGTTCCCCGCGCAGATCGACGGCAACGTTTTCCAACACCGCCCCATGAGCAACCAGTTTTCCCAGCGTGATCGAGGCCTTGACAACCAGGGAACGAAGAGCCGTGTAATCGGGTTGCTGGTCCGGAGAGGCGGTGGTCGCCGCGGCCGACCGACTCTTTTGTGTCGGCGCGGCAGAAGGCTCTGCTGCGGGCGCATCCTCTGCAGCCTGACCGGATGAAGGGGCGGCAGCCGTTGCCACTTCATCGTCGGCAGGAGCCGGCTGTGCTGCTGCTGTCGGTGCCGGCAGGTAACGATCCAGGTTGAGTTCATCGACCCTGGCCCCGATATCCAGGCGTGGTCCGGAAAAATCGACGGTGAGCCGTTCCAGGTCGATGGCGGTCTCATCGATCTGCAGGGAGGTCCGATGTGCCGTCAGCTGTCGGGCTGTCCCCTGGAGGGACGACTGCAGGGCAACCCGCTGTAAAACCTCCGGGTCGCTGGTCGTCACCGCGAAAGATGGCTTGATGCGCGGCAGCAGCTGCTTGAGATTGAACGGCTCGACGGCTACTTCCGCAGCGTAGCCGGGTTGGCTTCGCAGATCGGTCAGTCGGCCCTGGATACTGGCCTCCACCGTCTCGAAGGAGGCGATCTTCAGGGCAAAGGGCAGGTCGCCGGCCAGCGGGACCGGTCCCAGCGGGCCGACCGTGCCGGAAACGGCGAGCGGCTGTCCATCGACGCGGGCCTGAAGGTCCACCGGTACCGGCTGGTCAAGTGAGACATCGGTCAGAAACAGATTGATCCCGGTAAGCTCCCTGGTCTGGCCGCTGCTCTGATCCTCGACGATGACCCGGCCGTCGGTCAACGAGAACTCGTCCAGCTGGAGTGATTTCAGGGCAAATCCGCCGGAGGGTCGGGATTGCTCTGGTGCGGCGATTGGTTGTTCATCCACCGCCGTTTCTCCAGCCTCCGGGCCGGGCTCGGCGGAGCCGACGGTTGCCGGGTCTTGCCAGTTCCAGGAGCCATCCTCGGCCTTGCGCAACCGGACATCGAGCCCGGCCAGGGCGACGGTGCTGATCTCGATGTTTTTGGTCAATAGCGGCAGGGTCTTCAAATGAGCATCGAAAGACGCCACTTGCACCAGAGCCGCTTCCCCTTGGGCTGCGGCTCGTTCCAGCCGCAGGTCGCTGAGACTGACTACGACCCAGGGAAACAGCGACAGAGAAATATCGCCGTCGAGATGAACTGACATTCCGGACCGCTGTGAAGCCAGCTTTTCGATGGTTCCCTTGAAGCGGTTGATGTCGAGAAAACGGGGAGCGATGAGCAGCGCCACGACCAGTAAGGCGATGACGACAACGCTGCCGACCAGACTCAGGACGAGGGGACGTTTCACGGCAAGATCCTCCGGTGTATGGCTATGGTTTGCGGGGGATTGATGGAACATCACCTTCCACCATGAGTCTTTTTCTGCGGCCGGTCAAGGAGTGATTGACCAAAAGGTGGGGAGTAGTACAGGGTGGACGCCATCCGCCAGCCGGATAGAGCAAAGGATGCAAGGGAACTTGTGCTAATGGGAATTATTATTGACAAGCGGAGTGGTGATCGGTACACTTCCCGGAATATGTCCAAGATCTCTGGCATTCCTGACAATCAAGGGGTAAACTGAAACCGTTTCAAAACACGTAGAATTGTCAGTGTGGCCATTGATGAAGAGGGATAGGCAGGTTGCCAAGAGGCCTTCCTGGATGTCCTTTGCGGTCGTCCAGAAGACCACGAACAGAGAAGGGAACCTTGAAAAAGTGCCGCTTCGCCAAGCGCGTCGTTGCGCAAACTATTTTTATCCTCGGCATATCATCTCGATGCCTGCGGTAAAATGATCTTGCGCGCCTTGAACGTGAACGGAATTTCGAATTTTTCAAGCTCCCCGGAAGATGAACTGCGGGGTGACCGTATCGTGCCAGGCGTGAGCGGGTCGCCCCCCACCCAAGACTAAGGAGGATACCTCATGGGCGAAATTGATCTTTTGCTGGTCAATTGGTCCCGGGCACAGTTCGCCTTGACGGCAATGTACCTCTGGATTTTTGTCCCACTCACGTTGGGGCTGTCGTTTCTCTGTGCTTTTTTCGAAACCATCTATGTGCGGACCGGCAAACAGGAGTGGAAAAACCTGACCAAATTCTGGATGACGCTGTTCGGCATCAATTTCGCCATCGGCGTGGCCACCGGTATCATCCTTGAATTTGAGTTCGGCACCAACTGGTCCAGATACTCCTGGATGGTCGGTGACATCTTCGGAGCGCCGCTCGCCATCGAGGGTATCGTCGCCTTTTTCCTCGAGGCCACCTTTTTTGCCGTGATGTTCTTCGGCTGGAACCGGGTATCCAAGGGTTTTCACCTCTTTTCCACCTGGATGGTGGCCATCGGCTCGAACCTCTCCGCCCTGTGGCTACTCGTGGCCAACGGTTGGATGCAGTTTCCGGTGGGCATGCATTTCAACCCGGAAGCGGCTCGTTTCGAGATGCTCAATTTCTGGGAAGTGCTGTTCTCGCCGGTGGCGGTGGCCAAGTTCACGCACACCACGAGCGCCGGGTTCGTCGTCAGTTCTCTTTTCGTCATCACCGTTTCTTCCTGGTACCTGTTGAAAGGACGGCACACCCTGATGGCCAAGCGTTCCATTCTGGTGGCCTCGGTTTTCGGACTGCTCTCCTTCTTCTATGTGGCGCTGACCGGCGACGAGTCG
Source organism: Desulfofustis sp. (assembly GCA_030604345.1). Next base: position 5,956 of record JAUVWB010000001.1, read on the forward strand.
GCTTACACCAACGCCTCTACCCAGCCCATGAAACTGGCTGCCTACGAAGGCCTGTATGATGGCGAGCGCAAGGCCGACATCGTCGCCATGGGGGTGTTGAACCCGCAGAAAAAGCCGGGAGACGATCGTGATCCGTTTCTTTTCGAGGTGAAGATTCCCTACTTGTTGTCGCTGCTGGCCAATCGCTCGATCGACTCGTTTGTCCCGGGCATCAACGACCTGCTCTACGGCAACGAGCAGGAGGGGATCATGGGTATTGACCGGATGATCGAGCGCGGCCGGACGGCCGTTGCCGATCTGGATGCCTTCAAAGTCGCCAAGCAGGCCGGCGACGATCAGGGGGCGGCGACGGCGCTGGCTCGTTTCGACGAGAACCGTGATTATCTCGGTTACGGGTATCTGCAGAATCCGGAGGAGGCGGTGCCGCCGGTACAGACTTCGTTTTACGCCTTTCATATTATGGTCTTTCTGGCACTCTATTTCGGGTTTATCTGTGCCGCCTATCTCTATTTCACCATGAAGGACACCATCGAACAGAAACGCTGGCTGTTGCCGCTTGGCATCGCCTCGTTTTTCCTGGCGATGATTGCCGGCCAAGCCGGCTGGGTGGTGGCTGAAGTCGGTCGGCAACCCTGGGCGATCCAGGGCATGTTGCCGGTCACCACCGCCACCAGCAATCTGGGGGTGGGGAGCGTTACGGCGACCTTCTGGATGTTCGCCGTCATCTTTACCGTACTGTTGCTGGCAGAGGTTAAAATCATGGTCAGGCAGATCAAAAAAGGACCGGAGGGCGCGTAATGATCGGGGCACTGGATACAACCATTCTGCAGCAGATCTGGTGGCTGCTCGTGGCAGTCGTCGGTTCGCTCTTTTTGTTCATGACATTCGTGCAGGGCGGCCAGAGCCTGCTCTGGCAGGTGGGCAAGACCGAGAAGGAGAAATCGCTGGTGATCAACTCGCTCGGCCGCAAATGGGAATTGACCTTCACCACGCTGGTGCTGTTTGGCGGCGCCCTTTTTGCCGCCTTTCCCAAATTCTACGCCACCAGTTTCGGCGGCGCCTACTGGGTGTGGATGCTGATCCTGTTCACCTTCATTATCCAGGCGGTCAGCTACGAGTATCGCAAGAAGCCGGACAACCTGCTGGGGGCCGGCGTCTACGAGCTGTTTCTGCTGATCAACGGCACGGTGGGCATCCTGCTCATCGGGACCGCCGTCGGCACCTTTTTCACCGGCTCAAATTTCGTGCTCAACGAGTACAATCAGGTGCGCTGGACCCACCCGCTGCGCGGCCTGGAAGCGGCGTTCTCGCTGTTTAACCTGTCTTTTGGATTGTTTCTCGTATTCAATGCCCGGCTGCTCGGCGCGCTCTATCTGGTCAACAATCTGGACTGTACCACCGTCCCCGAACTGGAGCGTCGGCTGCGGCGCGCCGCCCTGGTGAACCTGGTCTGCGCCCTGCCGTTTTTGCTGTACATCCTCGGTTCCCTATTGTTCATGGCCGGCTTTTCGGTGGACGATGGTGGGACGGTGACGCTGGTGGCGGGAAAGTACCTGGATAATCTGTTGGCCATGCCGGCTTCACTGGTCCTGCTGGTGGGCGGCCTGGTGCTGGTGGTCTGGGGCGTGGTCAGCACGTCGCTGCTCGGTGGTAATCGCGGCATCTGGTTTGCCGGTCTGGGAACGGTTCTGGTCGGACTGGCGGTGTTCGCCATTGCCGGTTACAACGGCACCGCCTTTTATCCGTCCAAGGCGGACCTGGCCTCGAGTCTGACCATTTATAATGCCTCGTCAAGCCACTATACCCTGACGGCCATGACCTATGTTGCCCTGGTTATCCCGCTGGTACTCGGGTATATCATCTATGTCTGGAAGTTGATGAATGCCAAAAAGGTCGGCCCGGACGACCTGGAAGATTCAAAAGCGTATTAAACGTTGGTTGCGGAGGAGTCTATGAACCTGTTTCTGATGATCACCTGGTGTGTGTTGCTGATCGCCTCCTATCTGCTGTCGGTCAAGGTGCTGGAGAAAAGCGGCAAGATGTGAAGGAAGAACGGCGCCGGCAGCACCGGCGCCCCTTGTCGGAGTGTGCTGCATGGGAAGAACACTGTTTACCAAGGTCTGGGATGCGCATCGGGTGGCGGCGCTGTCCGCGACCCGGGATCAATTGTTTGTCGCGCTGCATCTGGTGCATGAGGTCACCTCACCGCAAGCCTTCCAGGCCTTGCGGGAACGGGGGCTGGCGGTGAAATACCCGCAACGGACCATCGCCACCGTCGATCATATCGTACCGACCCTGCAGCAGCAGATCCGGCCCTATGAAGATAGCCTTGCCGAAGAGATGCTGCAGGCCCTCGAGACCAATACCAGGGAGTTCGGGATCCGGTTCCTGGGTCTTGGGTCGGAGCAACAGGGGATCGTCCATATCATCGGCCCCGAGAACGGCCTGACTCAGCCGGGTATGACCATCGCCTGCGGTGATTCGCACACCTCTACCCACGGTGCTCTGGGAGCGATCGCCTTCGGCATCGGGACCTCGCAGGTCCGCGATGTTTTGGCTACCCAGACGCTCGCTTTGGAGCGCTTGAAGGTGCGGCGTATTGACGTGGTCGGAGAGCGGCTGCCGGGGGTCTACGCCAAGGATATCATCTTGCGGATCATCGGCACCCTCGGGGTCAAGGGCGGCATCGGCTACGCCTACGAGTATGGCGGGCCGGCGATCGAGGCCCTGTCCATGGAAGAGCGGATGACCGTGTGCAACATGAGTATCGAAGGCGGGGCCCGCATTGGTTATGTGAATCCGGATCAGACCACCTTCGATTATCTGCGGGGGCGCCCCTTCGTGCCCACCGGAGAAGCGTTTGACCGGGCGATACACGCCTGGCGAAATATGGCCTCCGATGCTGACGCCGTCTATGATGATCGGGTGACGATCACCATCGAAGGGATGGCGCCGCAGGTGACCTGGGGCATCAACCCGGGTCAGGTGGTGGGGATCGACCAGCCGCTGCCGGAGCCGGGTGAACTGCCGGTAGAAGAGCGGGAGGGGGCGCGCCAGGCCTATCGGCACATGGGTTTTGAGCCGGGGCAAAGACTGCTCGGGCAACCGATCGACGTGGCCTTCGTCGGCTCATGCACCAACGGCCGGCTTTCCGATCTCCGGGCCGCAGCCGAGGTCTTGCGCGGGCGCCGGATAACCGCCGGTGTAAGGGCTTTGGCCGTACCCGGATCGAGACAGGTCAAGCGGCAGGCGGAGCAGGAAGGACTCGACCGGGTGTTTCGCGACGCCGGTTTTGCATGGCGCGAGCCGGGTTGTTCCCTCTGCCTGGCCATGAATCCTGATAAACTGGCCGGCCGCCAACTCTGCGCCAGTTCGTCGAACCGTAACTTCATCGGCCGCCAGGGGGCGCCGCACGGCCGCACCTTGTTGATGAGCCCGGCCATGGTGGCGGCAGCCGCCGTTTCCGGTAGTGTCACCGATGTTAGGGATTTCCTCCGGGGTGAGCGTCATGACTGAGACGAGGGGAGCCACGTTCAGACGGCTGCAGGGACGCGGGCTGGTACTGCCGGGAAACGATATCGATACCGACCGGATCATCCCGGCGCGCTTTTTGCGCTCCATCACCTTTGCCGGGCTGGGCGACCAGGTATTCCGGGACGAACGCTTCGACAGCGACGGAACAAAGCGGCGCCATCCGTTCAACGACGAACGCTTTCGCGGCGCCGAAATCCTGGTCGTCAACAATAATTTCGGCTGCGGTTCCAGCCGGGAACATGCGCCGCAAGCCCTGCACCGCTTCGGCATCAAGGCCATCATCGGCGTATCTTTTGCCGAGATCTTTGCTGGTAACTGCACCAGTATCGGCCTGGTGACGGCGACGCTGGAGGAGCCGGAGGTGGTCGAGGTGCAGCGCCGGATCGAGGAGGATCCAACGGTGGTCTTGACCATCGACCTTGAGACCCTGACCCTCTCCTTTGCGGGAAAAACGGTGCCGCTGACCATGAATCCGGCCGCTCGCAGCGCCCTGCTCGAGGGCACCTGGGACACGCTTGAGCAACTGCTGCGCAACGAAGATAAGATCGACCAGGTGCACCACCGCCTACCGGCCTTCTCGACGCTGACCTGAGCCCGGCCGGCGCCCCTCGGGCGGTATCGCCGGTCGTCAGCTGAAACTGGTCAGCACCAGCCATCCAAGCTGGAGGCAGGCAAAGGCGTAGAGGCCGGCGACGACGTCGTCGGCCATGATGCCGATACCGCCGTGTAGATGGCTGTCCAGCCAGGATACCGGGAACGGCTTGGCGATGTCGAAGATCCTGAACAGCACAAATCCGGCTAGCCAGGCCAGGGGATGGGCGGGCGCCAGCATCAGGGTGACGAAGATGCCGAGGACTTCGTCGATGACGATGCAGCCCGGGTCGGGACGGTCGATGATCTTTTCCGCCGAGCCGGCGCAGAGGAATCCCACCACAAAGAGCCCGACCAGCAGCAGCAGGTAATGGGTCACGCTCAGGTTCCGGCAGAAGAACCAGGGGATCAGGGCGAAGGCGGAACCCCAGGTGCCGGGGGCCTTGGGGATCATGCCGGTATAGAGGCCGGTGGCGATTGCCACGATTACCCGGTCCATCAGTCGTTTCCGTTCGTACTTCTTGCGAGTATTTCCCGATAGACCAGATCAAGCGGTACCCGGTGCTGTTCGGCAACGTTCCGACACGCTTCATACTCCGGGTAGATCTTCGGGCCGACCGGCGTCTCCACCTGCTTGGCGATGATGTCGCCCCAGCGGGTGGCGACACTCACCGGACGGCGCGGCAGGGTCACACGCTGTTCGGTGCGATAACGCAGGCCGATGGACGAGGTCTCGGTCAGGATCACCTTCCGGATATCCGGTCCATGGGCGGGGTCGGCGATGACCCGTAGGCAGAACCCGGGCCTCCCCTTTTTCATCTGCATGGGGGTGAGGCTCACGTCGAGGGCGTGGTGGGCGAAGAGGCGGTCGCACAACCAGGGAAACCCTTCTGTCTGCCAGTCATCGAGATGGGTTTCGATGACTTCAACCCGGCCTGGTTCGCTGCCGTTCCGGGGGGTACCGGTCAGCACGCGCAGGAGATTGGGACACCGCTCCTCTCCTTCCTCCTGACCGGCGCCATAGCCGGTGCGGCCCAACTGCAGATCGGGCAGCGGGCCGAATTGTTCGGCCAACTCCACCACCAGGGCGGCTCCGGTCGGGGTCACCAGCTCACGCTCGGCTGCGACGCCGTAGACCGGAACCCCGCTGAGCAGCTCGCAGACCGCCGGGGCCGGCAGCGGCAGTCGACCGTGGGCGCAGCGAACAAAACCCCGGCCGAGCGGCAGCGGGGCACTGTGGATGGCGGTGATGCCAAGCCGGTCGAAACCGAGTAGCACACCGACCACGTCAATGATGGTATCCAGCGCTCCGATCTCGTGAAAATGGATTCGTTCGACCGGTATCTGGTGGACGCGAGCCTCGGCCTCGGCCAGGCGATGAAAAACCCGCAGGGCCCGCTCGACGATCGGCCGGGCCAGGCGACTCGTTTCCAGAACCCGGGTGATGTCGGGGATGGTCCGTAGCGGCTGGGCTGCATCTCCTTCCACCTGGACGCGGACGCCGCCGATGCCGTGCCGGGTGCAACGGGATATCCGCAATTCCCAGGAAGGCAGATGCAGTCCCGCCAACTCACGGCGCAGGAACTGCTCGTCCAGACCGCAATCGAGCAGGGCGCCGAGCAGCATATCGCCACTGACCCCGGAGAAACAGTCGAGATAGGCGATGGTGCTTTGGCCGACCATGGCGTCAGGAGACCGGCCCGGTAAAGCGCTTACCGGGCTCTATCGAGCGGCCGTTGAGAAAAGCGGCCACATCCATCCGGCTTCGGCCTTCCGGTTTGATTGCTTCGATCAGCAGGCAATCGCGACCGGTGGCCAGCAACAACCCCTCCCGGTCAGCGCGCAGCACGGTGCCGGGGGGGTGGGGCGATTGCTCATGCACCACCCGCGGCGAAAAGAACTGGAACTGCTTGCCGTCCAGGTACGAGTAGGCGGTGGGCCATGGGTCCAACCCGCGAATCAACCGGTCGAGATACAGAGCCGATTGATGCCAGTCGATCAGGCCGTCCTCTTTCTTCAGCATCGGCGCCTGGGTGGCCAGCTTGTCGTCCTGCTTGAGCGTGGCCAGGCCTCCCTGGCCGAGCAGGTCGAGGGCATCCATCAAGGTCTGGCTGCCGAGATCGGCCAGCTTGGGCAACAACGACCCGGTCGTCTCGCCGGGGTCCGGAATAAGGGAGGCCTTGAGCAGGATATCGCCGGTATCCATGCCCTCGTCCATCTGCATGATGGTGACGCCGACTTCACTGTCGCCCCGGATCAGGGCCCATTGGATCGGTGCGGCACCGCGGTGACGCGGCAACAGGGAACCGTGGACGTTGATGCAGCCGAAGCGCGGCAACTCCAGCAGCGCTGGCGGCAGGATCTTACCGTAGGCGGCAACGACGATCACATCCGGCCGGTAGGCCGCGAGGGCATCGGTACAGGCCTGGGTGCGTATTTTTTCCGGTTGCAGGACCGGAACCTGGTGTTCGACGGCGAGGGTTTTGACCGGTGGGGCCGCCGGGCGGCGACTCCGTCCGCGGGGACGGTCCGGCTGGGTGACTACGGCGACGACCTGGTCGGGACCCTTCAACAACGCGTGCAGGCTGGGAACGGCAAAGTGCGGCGTCCCCATGAATACGATCCGAAAGCGGGGTGGTTCCATTAGGCGGCGGACTCCGCGGCCAACATCTTTTTGCGCTTCTTCTTGTAGAGGCTTCGTTTCAGCGGACTGAGGTGGTCGATGAACAGGATCCCATCAAGATGGTCGATCTCGTGTTGCAGCACCACGGCGAACCGGTTTTGTGTCTCCAGTTCCCGCGCCGCGCCGTCCAGATCCTGATAGGAAACCGTAATTTTGAGATAGCGCTGGACCTGGGCGGTCAGTTCCGGGACACTGAGGCAGCCCTCTTCGTCGACCTGGAAGCCTTCGTGCGCGGTTATCTCCGGATTGACCAGCACCATCGATTGTCTATCTTCCCCCTGTTTGCTGGTATCGACCACGATGACCCGCAACGATTCGCCAATCTGCGGAGCGGCCAGGCCGATTCCGGGCGCGTCATACATGGTCTCCATCATATCCTCGGCGAGGAGGCGGAGCTGCTCGTCGAAGTGTTCAACAGGCGTTGCCTTGAGCCGCAAGACCGGCTCGGGATATTCAAGGATTTTTCGTAAGGCCATCGGTATGCTAAGTGTTAGTGAAAAGTCAGAATGAAAATGAATAATGTACCACGCCTTCGTCTTGTTGGCTATGGTGAATGGTGAGCGGATAGGGCAATCGATCGCGCTGCTGTTGCCATGTCGGTGACGAAACGGTAAAGTGGCAAGCTGGCAGTGATCGCTCCTTTATTCCGCCCAGCTGATACGGTTAACACTATGGACATTTTCTGGCCGATTGCAAGCTATCTTATCGGCGCCGTACCCTTTGGTTTCCTCGTCGGCAGGCTGGCCGGCATCGATGTTCGCACCGGCGGCAGCGGTAACATCGGGGCCACCAACGTCAATCGGCTGTTGGGCAAGAAATTCGGGATCATGACCCTGATCCTCGACTGTCTCAAGGGTTTCTTGCCGATTTTCCTCGCCGCCCGGTTTTATGCCGCCTCGCCGCTAGAAGCATGGCTCGTACCCGCCTGCGGAGTAGCGGCCGTTGTCGGCCACATGTTCCCGGTGTATCTCGGATTTCGTGGCGGTAAGGGGGTGGCCACGGCCTTGGGAGTGTTTCTTTTCCTGTCGCCGGCGGCCGTCGGCATCAGCCTGGTGGTGTTTATGGCGACGGTTGGCTTCACCGGCTTCGTATCGGCCGGCTCATTGCTGACGGCAGCGCTGATGCCGCTCTGGCTCCTGATCTTTGAGATGCCGGCGGTGACGGTCCTGGCTGCACTGGTCATCGCCGTGCTGATCTGGTTCAAGCACCGGGACAACATCGGCCGGCTTCGCCGGGGAGAGGAAAAAAGCTGGAAGAAACGGTGATGAAAGAAAAACTCGATCAGGCTGTTCGTGAGGCCGCCCGCCCGGCCTCGAGGGGTGACGGCAGCGGTTACCAGTCATTGTCTTTTGCCGAACAACGAGGCCTGGCACGTACGTATGGGGTCTCGCAATGGCAGGTGCAGGTCGCTGCCCTGGAGGCAGGTGTCGTCCCTGAAGTCTATGCCAGGAATCAGACCAGCCTGTCGTGCCGGGATCAGCTTCGGCTGCTGCGGGCGCATGTGGCGATTGTCGGCCTTGGCGGCCTCGGCGGCACCGTTTGTGAATTGTTGGCCAGAATCGGGGTCGGCCGACTCACCTTGATCGATGGCGATCGTTTCGCCGACAGCAACCTGAACCGGCAATTGCTCAGCAGCGCAGCATCGTTGGACAAGAGCAAAGCGAAAACGGCCGCCCGCAGGGTCGGCTCCATTAATCCGGCAGTCCGCAAGCGAGCCGTGGCCGCCTTCCTCGATGCCGACAATGGTTGTTCGTTGTTGGCGGGTGCGACGCTGGCAGTGGATGCACTGGATTCCATCTCGGCCCGGTTCTCACTGCAACGCAGCTGCCGGACACTCGGCATCCCCCTGGTCTCAGCCGCGATTGCCGGCAACAGCGGACAGGCGACCGTCATTTTTCCCGAAGACCACGGTTTTGACGTGATCTATGGTAATTCGCAAAAAGCCGTTTCCGGGGCCGAGGCGACGCTTGGCACCCTGCCGTTTACCGCCGTGAGCCTGGCCGCTATCCAGTGTGCCGAGGCGGTGGCGATGGCTATCGGCAGGCCGTCGACCTTGCGCAATCGTTTATTACTCGTCGATCTGTCCGACCATGGGCGGCACCTGGTCGATTTGCCATCGCCCTGATCGGCAGGACACCGCTTGACTGGTGACCGATGCGGCCATGTGGTCAGGTCTTTTTGCCGAAGCGATTGCTGAAGACCACCTCGGCCTTGGCCGGGGCCTTGTCGTTTTCCCGGTAGTCGGGGTCTTCGGTATACTCCTCGATCAGGGAAACCGATTGGAAGGGGAGCATCAATTGACGAACCGACCCGAATTTCTTTCGTATCTCGTCGTCGGCAGGATTGATCAGGACATGGCTTTCGGCCGGCAGTACCAAATCCATGATGGCGACAAAATAGGGATGGGTCATGTCGAGGCTGCGGGCCTTCAGCGTGTAGGTTTTATCCTGCCAGGTGAAATGGATACGAAAGATATTCATGAAATTCGACGGCAATAAGGTCAAGTAGGGACTCGGGGCTCTGTTCGGTTTTACCTGAGCGGCCTGTCAGCTCAGCTAGCAACACTGTACCTGGATATCCGCATCCGGTTCAAGGCAATTGTGGAGGGATGGCCCGCCATGCCCGGCAGGTCTTGCTGCTGATCGGGCGACGATGAGGTGATCCGGGAAGATCGTTGGGCCGTCGAGGAGAGACGAGGGGGCACGGGGGTGCATCTGATCAGAAAACCATACGGTTCGCATCAGGGCCGGGACATCGATCTGTATACGATCAGCAATGACGGCGGACTGGTGGTTTCACTCACCACTTTCGGCGGGACCATTACCTCCATCCGGGTGCCGGACCGTTTCGGTCGGCCGATCAACGTCCTTCAGGGGCGAGCATCGCTGGCCGAGTATCGTGATGATCCCGCCTGTCTCGGGGCGGTGATCGGTCGTTGCGCCGATCGTATCAGTTCGGCCTCCTTCAAGATCGATGGAGTCAGCTACGCTCTCTCCGCCAATTGCGGTCGACATCATCTGCATGGCGGCTTCGCCGGATTTGCCAAAAAAGTATGGGAAGCGCTCCCGATCCGGGAAAGCCGGGGCTGCGGTGTGCAGTTGTCCCTGACCAGCCCGGACGGTGACGAGGGGTATCCCGGTACCGTCGACGTGCAAGCCCTCTATCTGCTGACCCCGGATAACCGACTGATAGTTGAATTCACCGCAGCCAGCGATCGCGCCACGGCCATCAATCTGACTCAGAACCTTTGTCTCAACCTGGCCGGCGGGGGCCCGGTCGATGAACACCACCTGCGGATCCACGCCTCTGGTCATGTGCCTGTCAACGGTGAGCGATTGCCCTTCGGAACGCTGAAGAAAGTGGATGGCACGCTGCTCGATCTGCGCTCGTTTCGATCGCTGGGATTGCTGCGAGCGGACCTGAAGGAGCGGCTGGGTGACACCGGTTGCCTGAGCCTCTATTTCGCCCTTTCCGACGGCGGTGATGCCGGCGCGGAGGCCGCCGCCTTGGTTCATCCCGCCAGTGGCCGATCGGTAACCGTCAGAACCAGCCAGCCCTGCCTGCACCTTCAGTCCGGTTTTCCCTGCTGCCGGGCGGAGGAAACGGACGATTCCGCTCCGACCGAAGGGGACGAAGCTGTTTGCCTGCTGCCGCAACACTTTCCCGATTCCCCCAACCAACGAGCCTTCCCTTCGGTCATCCTGCCTTCCGGTCGAAGATATCGGCAGTTCGCGAGCTACCATTTCGAAGTGATGACTTCCAGCGGCAGAAGGAGTCTGTAAAGAAAAGGCGTCCCCTGCCTCAGACACGCTCTGCAATCACGTCGAAGGATACGGTTGCCGTGGTGACCGAGCTCTTGCCGAAGATAGAGAAAAAGAATAGCCACAGGACCTGCAGGCCAAGGATCAGGCCGGGCTGCCAGAGCATCTTGAAACCGTTGAGGAGGTTCGGCGAAGTGTCTGAGGCCGGCGCTGAAATGAGCATGCTCACCAGCGCCACATAGACAATGGCTGCCATGCTCATTTTCTGGTAGGCGGAGATGGTTGAATAGCCGCGAAAATCGGCGCGCAGTGTCTCGGAGAGCACCCGCCACCCCTGCCCGACGCCAATCGAAAAGAGCAGAGCGGCATGGTAGTTGCCATAAAGGAATAACCCGCAGCTGGCCAAGGCTCCGGCCGTATAGACAATCGCCGTAATTGCCTGAATCGGTACCAGCGGCTCTCCGGCGAAATGACCCTCGTAAACCGCTTTTTTGGTGGCCCCGGTAAAGGTGAACCCCTTGTTGTTAATAATCCTTCGCAGATGCATGCTGCATTGACAGAGCGGCTTGCCATAACAGCAACCGTAGCTGATGCAGCCGAGTCGACCAAGTCCCTCTCCGAGCAGATAACAAGCCGAGAGCGCCGCCATTGTCGGCAAAAGCGGCAGGTAACTCCTATTGCCGGTGATCTCGAGCAGCTGAGCGGCACAAACGATTGCCAGTGGGGCGAGCAGAATGCCGATGAACGATGCTCCACCGACGGTGAAGGTGTGACGTTTCTTCTCGACCAATATGGCGACAATCCGGGCTGCCGGCAGACAGACGGAAAGCAGCAGGAAGAGGGTGAGCAGGGTTCCTGCCAGCGATATGGAATGTGCTCCGAGGAGTATAATCAGCAGCGTGACGGCAAAAAGCTGGCTGGTGGCTACAAAAAAGCCGTAAAAGGTAAGGTTCAATCCCTGCCAGCGGTTATCCCGGTCCTTGTGGGTCGGCACCACGGCCAACATCTGCCATCGCTCCCCAGGAAGAAACGTGAAGCCCCAGGTTAGCAGCGATCCAAAAAGCAGGGTAACTCCGGTCAGAAACAATAACTCGATCATGGGCGTGCTCCTGTGATAACAATGTTTTTGCGTGCGATCTGCGAACGAACCATCACTTCTGTCTCAACCGCGTTTTCCCCAAGAGCGAGCTTGAAACGGCTGGAGACGCCGAAGCGGCGACAATTACGCCTCAGATCGCCGGAAAAGCTGATGCGATCAGGCTCGAAGAGCAGCACGACGGTCGAGCTCCCCGGCCGGAAGAGGCTTTTCGGGCACCCCCTGACGGCAAAAGCACCCGTTGCCAAGGGGCGTGGATTGTCATAACGTCGGGTACTATAGCAGTGTTTGAGGTCACCGATCATCAGCGCAACGATCTCTATGATCGCCACCAGACCGACGCCGCTTCCATGTTCCACGTCGGTATCGATGATCGTCACGGTTCTGCGGTTTTTTGAAAGTGGTGAGGCGAGCGCGATGGTTACCGTCGGATTACAGCAATGGTAGGCCCCATCGATTTCGGTGGTGGACACTACGATACCGCTGACCGGCAGGTGGGTGTAATGGTATTTTTCTGGCGTCAAACGAAAAACGGCGTAGCTGCCGCCAGAAAACCGATGCAGGTAGGTGTTCTGTCGACCGATTAACTCGTCAAAATCAAATAATTTTTCTTTGAGAAACAAAGATGAGTTTTTCAACAGTGAGCCGATGAGTACCCGAGCGTCGGCTGGGGCGACGACGGCGTCGGTATCGTTTGGCATGGGGCGGCAGTTCCAGTAACGGATTTGTCGTTCGAAAACCTTACGATAGTTATCGTAAAATGATACTGGCATGTAGCACTCACTTGGATCAATATTGCAGCGCTGCAGCAATGGCAAACCTTTCATCGGTATCGCTCGCGGACGATCGAAGACCCAGAACCCGAGCAGGCTGGAGATTCGTGCGCTGGTGAGCATCCTGAACAACACCGGTGCCTGTTCCCGTATTCGGTGGTACAGCTGGGTTACTACCGGATCTCCGAACAACCTCTCGGTTCGGATAGCACCGGTCTTTCTTTCTATGTATTGATGAGGTACCGGTTCAGTTCTCATCGCGCGGCCACGACGGATTGATGGTAAAAAAGAGTCAGACACAGGGTGATCATCTGGCGTAGCACCTCGCCGTCGAGCGATTCTTCAAGGATTCCATTTCGGTGTCTGTTCACATAAGCTTCAAGTGAGCCGTCGCCGGCAAGGCGTTGTAACAGAAAGGAGGTCAAATCCCGATCGTCGTCTGTCAGCTCCCGGCAGTCGCCGGCAATAACGGAGATACCTTCGTCGATGTGATCAAGGCGAAGACGCGTCCGGTAATAGACCTCGCTTGCCAGGTTGAATTCCTTGGCCGGTATGGCCAAAGGTCGGGTACTACTACCTATCGAATCCATTATGCTGTCGGTCAGTTGTCGGGCAGCGGTCGGTACATGGGTGAGCAGCATGCTCCGCATTCGCTGCAGATGGTTCGTCATGCCGAGTTCTTCTATCAGTTCGGGGCAATCTTCTTTGAGGATGTCAAGCAGGGCCAGTTGATAGGATTCAATCTTGATCCGTGTATATCCCCGGTACCGCCGGCTTGCACGTTTATCCCGGATGGTTGTCATGATGCGCGCCAGGAACCGGTTGTTCGTTCCGGTTTCAATAAACACGGTGGGAACTCCAATCGCAGTTGCGAAAAAGATCTGTCGCCTTTCGCTTTCGCAGTGCGGGGTGTCAGGGATATCGCGATGATCTATGGTGCCGAGCAGCGCATGCTGGTAGGCAAAGGCGGTTATCAGGTTCTGCAGGTTGACTCCGAGTTCCATGTCGGAACCCAGGGTCGGAAAAAGCGAATAGAAACGGCCTTCGAACCCGGAGAATCCTTTGTGGAAATAATCTCGCAAGCGATAGGGGAGATAGATCGCCATTCGTTCATCAAAGACACCCATTTCATTGAGGTCCCTGAGCAATGCGACATGGTTGCCAAGGATGCCGTTAAGTGACGGGCTGGTTTCAGTTGACAACAGGGAGACGAGGTAATCGATCAGGCGAAAATCGGGAACGAAGTCGCCCTTGGCGCGGAACAGGGACGCGATCACTCGGTCGAGCAGCGGCGGACCAAAAGGAGTTATGGACGTGCCGAACAAGGAGATGGCCGCCTTTTTTCGCCACCGCCGCCACAGCATACGTAAGTGGGTATAATCAAGTTCGTGAGGAAGAAACCCGAGAACTTTCTCGGGGTGGAAATCGGGGAAAGCGAGACGGTATGGGGCAGCACTGCAGGTGGTCACCAGCAACGGCAGGAAATGTTCGAAAATCTTGATCACCAGGTCGCCGAGATATTTTTCCACCGACGGCGAGAATCCGTTTACATTATCGGCTGCGCAGGCGGATAGCAGGTGCGATCCGAGAGACACATGAATGCCGTTGTTGGACAGACAGGTGTTGGAGATGGCGGGTAGGGTCACCAGGTTGTTGGCCAGGATGCCTGCTTCCCGAAGCTTGGCTAACGTATTGAGCTGGCTGCGCGACAAGGTCCGGTGGCATAGTTCCATATAGGCATGCTTCTCTTCTCCTCGGGTCCAACCGGACAGGCACGGGCTCATGAAGAGATGGCGGTAAAAACTGTCTGGGATCAGATCATTGAGACGTCTTTGGCGCTGTGGAACCTGCGGGGAAAAGTAAAGCAAAGCGTGCTGGCCATTCCGGCGCAAGTGAAATTGTCTGTTGGCGTAGAAGAGAAGAAGCTGGGCAAAGAGAAACGTGCGCGCGGTTTCTTTGGCTGCGGCATCGCCAATGGTCGAATCGCCTGCCCGGACGACATGGAGGGAAAGAATTTCAGGAGAGGTATTGTCGCTGATGAAGTGATCAAGGAGGCTCTCGCCGAACGTGGCGACAGGGCCTGGCAATTGTTCACGGCCAAGGCAGTCGGCCAGAGCAAGCTTGAGGACATAACTGATCGGTAGCCGCAACCATTGCTCACCACGATGGACGGTGAAAAAGCGGTGCCGGTCGCTCCGCAGGGGGCCATTGGGCCTGCTTTTGTCAGCACGGAAATCGTGTTCTACGACTCGAGCCGCATGGTCGCTGAGCCAGTCGGTTTTCATCCTGATCCAGCTGTTTTCCCAGATGGTTTGGCTGCGGTCTTCGAGAAAGGCACAGAGGTCCCCAACTAATGTTTTCGGGCAATCGCCTCGCTCACTTCGTTTGATCAGGTTCTTGAAATAGCTTGATTGCTTGATGGTCAGTGGCAGATCCACGGTATGGTTGTTACCGCTGATGGCCGTCTGCAGCTCATATTCCATGCCGGCAGAAGTGTCGCGACGGCAAAAAGGTTTCAATAAACCGGCGCAGGCCCATTTACGGAATCTGTTCACTTCCTCGATGGTGGCAGGCAGGCAGCAGATGGGATGGAGTGAGGCGGTCATGGCAACGTTCAAACCGGCAGCTGGGGCGCCGGATTGCTCAAGGCAAATGGGATCTCTTGCATGTATAGATTGTTAAGGAATTGATCGGTTGCCGCTTGCCAGGAGTAGCGCAGAGCGTATTGCCGACAGTTTTCCGGGCAGACCGATAGACAATTGATGACGGCGGTCCTTAAGTCGTGGTGCATCCACCCGTTCACGCCGTTTCTGATCAGCGACTGCGGCCCTTCGACCGGGAAGGCGGCTACCGGTATCCCGCACGCCATGGCCTCCAGCTGTACGATGCCGAACGTATCGGTTTTACTTGGGAAGACAAAGACATCGCTGGATGCGATGAGGTCGGCTAGATCCCGGCCCTGCTGGTACCCGTAAAACAACACCTCTGGATGGCGCCGGCGCAGACGCTTAAGACCCGGTCCATCCCCGACGACCACCTTGCGACCGGACAGGTCGAGCGAGAGGAAAGCTTCGATATTTTTTTCCGGCGCGACACGGCCGACATAGATGAATTGATGCTCTTTTCTTGGTTGGGTTCCCGGAGGCAGAGGCTTGAAGAGTGTTGTGTCAACCCCTCTCGACCAAAGAGCTAGTCTGTGGAAACCTCTTGTTTCCAGTTCAGCCTTCAAACCGGTGGAAGCAACCATCACCTGTGCCGCACGCTTGTGGAACAAACGAAGGATGAAATAGCTGAAGCGTATGGGCAAGGGAAAGCGAAGGCGCAGGTATTCCGGAAAACGGGTGTGGTAGGCCGAGGTGAATGGGAAGCCGGCAGACAGGCAGGCGGCTCGAGCCATCCAGCCAAGCGGGCCTTCTGTCGCGATATGGACAGCGTTGGGGGCGAAGTCGACCAGTAGCGCGGTCAGTCTTTTCGGTCGTGACAAAGCAAACATGATCTC
>JAUVWB010000386.1 GCA_030604345.1 Desulfofustis sp.
ATGCTCAGTTGCAGAACGGATCGGCGCCGAGACTTTCATCGGTGCGGCGGCTCTGGCCCTGTTCGATCCGGTGTGGGCGGTGTACCCGCTGGCGATGCTGGTGGTGCTTTACTGCGTGCTGCCGTTCTTCCCGGCGGTCTCCTTTTACTTCCCGGTAATCAGCAGGGGCCAAACCGATCGACCGACGGTGTCGCTTACTTTTGACGACGGTCCCGATCCCGTCGTAACGCCCCTGGTTCTCGAGCTGCTGGCCAGGCATGGCGTCACGGCCACCTTCTTTGTGACCGGGCAGCGCGCCCACCAGTACCCGCAGGTGATCGACGCTATTCTCGCCGCAGGGCATCTGATCGGTAACCATTCGTATGGTCACGGCTGGTTTATCATGTTCTACCCGGGCAAAAAGCTGGAGGACGAGATTCGACGTACCGAAGAATGCCTCAGTAACCATGGTATCCGACCTGTTGTCTTCCGACCACCCGTCGGTATTCTCTCTCCTCGTTACGCCGATGTCCTGTATCAAACGGGTCTTACCGCCGTCACCTTCAGCCGTAGGGCACGAGACATGGGGAATCGAAGGATCAGCGGGCTGGCACGCACGCTGCTGAAAACTATTCGCTGCGGAGATGTCATCCTGCTTCACGATGTGGTTCGTCGGCCTGATACCGGCACACATATGCTGCTGGAGGAATTGGCCGCCTTGCTGGATGGTATCAAAGAAAAAGGGTTGCAGATTGTTCCACTGGATGAATTGCTTGGCGTTGACGTGATGCATCGGCTCGACGGGAAAACGGGGCAGATGTGAACCGGAGGAGGGCGGATGCGGACGGCGGTTGAGCAAACGGTGTGGCGCAAGACCTATTCGGTGTGCCGGGTGAAGTTGTCGGCCGAACCCGACTGGCGCTGGGATTCACCGACATGGCGGGAAGTTCCGGCGGAGATCCTGGATCACTACCTGGGGCCGCGACCGGACCATTTTCCTCGAACCGAGTTCAAGATCGGCTACGACGACCGGGCGGTGCACCTGCTGTTTCGTGTCGAGGATCGTTTCGTACGGGCCACGGCTGTGCGCCACCAGGAACGGGTGTGCGGCGACAGTTGCGTCGAGTTCTTTTTCGTGCCGGGGCCGGATATCGATGCCGGTTATTTCAATCTGGAGATCAATTGCGGTGGAACCGTG
Source organism: Desulfofustis sp. (assembly GCA_030604345.1). The sequence goes on from JAUVWB010000386.1 coordinate 1,178, forward strand.
CTCTTTCATCACAACCGCGAAGAACGGTTCGGCACCAGGGTCATCGAGAGGCAACGCTGCGAGTCGCTGGTCACGATGCACTCCCTGCCTAGCCGGGTCGAACCGGAACTGACAGATCCGGTCACGTGGCAGGTGGCCTGCTCGATTCCTTATGATCTTCTTGCCGAGTATGTGGCGATGCGCCCGCCGCAGCCCCGGGACACTTGGCGGGCAAATGTGTACAAGTGTGCCGATGATACCTCCCACCCGCACTGGCTGACCTGGTCGGAAGTGGTCGCCCCTCGGCCCGATTTCCACCTGGTTCGCTTTTTCGGTTTCCTGGGCTTTCGGTGATGATCAGCTCTACCGCTGTCCTCCTGGAAAATAGGACTCCAGGCACACCATTCCGGTGACGGCTCCGTCCTGACCACGGCCTGATTCGCCTGCCGGATAGCGAGAAGCCCAGGCATCTGGCCAGGGCCTCATACGGTCTCGTTCACAGGCCCGGAATGCCCATGGACTGAATGCGTGCGGCGTTTTTTCCCTCCTCGTAAGCGAGCAGTGAGCCGGTTCGTTTCTGAACGCGAAAGGCGAGGGCGTACGAGAGCACCTTGATCGGGTAATCGCGGGGCAGATCCTGCAGATAGGGTTGGATTTCCACAAAGGTGGCGGCGTGATATTTCTCCATGATGAATCGGAGTCCGCCGTTGCGTGGTCCGATGTTGTAGGCCAGGAGGCCAAGAAACAGATCGCCCCTCATCTCTTTGAGGTAATGTTTCAAGGTGGCTGCTGCCAGGTATGCGTTATAACGATGATTAGCCAGTTCCTGCTGGTTCCGGGGCACGACTTTTGCTGCCTGAGATTTCGAGGCTTCGGGAACCTTGGTGATTTGAAAGAGTCCTTGGCCGCCATCCTTGCTGGTTCGCGGGATGAGCGACGATTCAACGGCGGCCAATCCGAGCAGCAGATGCGGGTCGATGGAAAAATGATCGGCTGCTTCGGCTATGACGGCCTGAAAAGGGGTGGCACGTTTCAGCAATTGCTTGATCTGCGCCTCGTCGAGACGGCGATACGCGGCATAAACCTGGTGTGACAGG
>JAUVWB010000195.1 GCA_030604345.1 Desulfofustis sp.
AAGATCATGGGTCATGTCCCGGAGGGGGACCACATGGTTGACGCCGCCGCGAATCTGGACAAACTTCTGGTACATGAGAAATGACGGGTGACTGGTGATAACCTCGTCTCCCGTCTGAACGAAAGCCTTGACCAGGAATTCGATGATCTCGTTTGACCCGGTCCCCAAAACCACCTGCTCAGGGGCAAGTCCAAGACGCCCGGCAATGGCCTTGGTAAGGTAGTATCCTGACCCGTCGGGATAACGGTGCAACCCGGACAGGGATTCAGCGATGGCTTGTATCGCCAACGGTGATGGTCCGAGCGGATTCTCGTTTGATGCCAGCTTGATGGAGCCGCTAATACCGTACTCCCGCTCCAACTCCTCAATCGGCTTGCCTGGCGGGTATGGGGTTATAGCCGCAATATGGTCGGGGATATGCAGTTTCAAAGGATTTCCTTGTGGGGGGTCTGAGTGGGAACCGGTCAAGAGCTGGCGACCGGCATGATGCGTCGCGGCAGGGCCAACCCTTTTTCCAGATTGTAGGCCGCCCGTAACAGCAGACCCTCCTGAAAATGCGGCCCTTGCAATTGAATGCCGATGGGCAACCCCGACGAGTGGAAGCCTCCCGGTACCGACATGCCCGGCAACCCGGCCAGGTTTGTCGATAAGGTGAATATATCCGACAGGTAGAGGGCGAGCGGATCGTCGGACTTGGTGCCCTTGGGCCAAGCCGGTGTCGGCGTCACCGGTGATATCAGCAGATCACACGACTTCCAGGCCGTGTTGAAATCCTGAAGGATCAGCGTTCTCACTTGCGAGGCCTTTTTGTAATAGGCATCATAATAGCCAGAGGATAAGGCATAGGTGCCGATCAGGATGCGGCGCTTCACTTCATCGCCAAACCCTGTCGATCGGGTGTTTTTGTAGAGATCCAACAAGGTGTCGGCCTGTTTGTCTCGATACCCGTAGGCGACTCCGTCATAACGGGCAAGGTTGGAGCTTGCCTCGGCCGGGGCGATCAAGTAATAGGCGGCAACGGCATACTCACTGTGTGGAAGTGACACCTCGACAATTTCCGCACCCAAGGAACGAAGCACCTCGACACCACCGGTCACCGTTTTCTCAACTTCCGGATCAAGACCCTCGGCAAAATATTCACGGGGAAGGCCAACCCGTACCCCCCTCATCCCTTCCGCCAGACATGAGAAATAGTCTTCAACGGGGCGGTTGACCGAGGTGGAATCCCGGTGGTCGTAACCGGATATAACCTGCATCATCAAAGCACAATCCGCCACATCGCGGGTGAGCGGCCCGACCTGGTCGAGAGACGAGGCAAAGGCAACCAGACCGAAACGTGAGACCCGTCCATAGGTCGGCTTCATGCCGACGATACCGCACAGGCATGCCGGCTGCCGAATCGAACCTCCGGTGTCGGAGCCGAGCGAGGCCAGCACTTCTCCGGCAGCCACCGAAGCGGCGGAACCGCCCGAAGATCCGCCGGCAACGTAATCGGTGTTCCACGGGTTACCGGGGGTTCCGAAGGCGCAGGTCTCAGAGGTAGACCCCATGGCAAACTCGTCCATCGTCGTTTTGCCGACGATAACCGCACCTGCCTGGACAACCTTCTCGACGACGGTTGCGTCGTAAGGCGGGGTGAAGTGAGCCAACATCGCCGAACCACAGGTGGTGCGAACCCCCCGGGTACACAGTAGGTCCTTTAACGACAACGGTATCCCCGTTAAGGCCCCGGCCTGGCCGGCAGCGAGCGAACGGTCGGCGGTATCAGCCAGCTGAAGGGCCTGTTCCTCGTCATAACTTATGAAGGCTTTCACCAGAGGCTCGACTTCTCTGAGTCTCTCGAGACAGCTTGTGGTTAGTTCTCGAGAGGTCAGATCACCACTGGCGAGTTTTGCTCTCGCCTCGGCTATGGTTAACTCATATGGTTCCATGTTGGTTGGTCCCGTGATGTCACAAGGAGTGGTTCGAGAAAAAAGCCTGGGTAACCGCGCGACGTCTGCTTGATTTAAATAACTCGCGGTACGATGAAAGATTCATCATTATGCTGGGGGGCATTAGCCAGTGCTTCCTGGCGTGGTAAAGATGGCGCCACCCGATCTTCGCGAAAGGCATTGCTGGCGGCGAGGGCATGCGTTGTCGGTTCAACCCCCTCGGTGTCCAGTTCACTCAGCTTATCGACATAGGACAAGATGGTATCCAGCTGTCCGGTCATCTGTCGCAACTGTTCTTCGGTCAATTGTAATCGCGCCAAATGGGCCACGTGACGAACCTCTTGTTCGGAAATACTCATGCGCTCTACTCACCCGTTCATTGGTTCAGGACTTGTATAAAGTCATCCGTGTGCAGGTTGTGTTCCGGCGTATAATCAACAATATTTCGCGTAAAGATGTCAACAACCCTTGTATCAAACTGAGTTCCGGAACATCTTTTCAGCTCTTCGACAGCCTCCTGCATACTCATATTCCGCCGGTAGTTTCGACGAGACGTCATGGCATCGTAGCTATCTACCACAATGATGATTTTTGTCAAATCATCGAGATCCTCACCACACAAGCCATCGGGGTATCCCGTCCCGTCCATGCGTTCGTGATGGTGCCTGATAATGAACTGCTCCCTCTCCATAAAACCAAGCGGTTTAATGATGTTGGCTCCAACCGTTGGATGTTTCCTGATTAGCTCCCACTCGTCTTCACTCAACTTGCCGGGTTTTTGAATACAGGATAAATCGATCACCAGTTTACCGATATCATGAAACTGGGCCGCTCGGCGCAGGACAACCAGATCCTGATTTTCAAGCCCCATGGCCATACCGAGCATCATGGCGTACTCGGTTACGCGCAGGGTATGGCCGACGGTGTAGTAATCTTTTTCCTCCATGGCGTTCTGCAGACTGGCCATCAGCTGAATCGTCGCGTTCTCGAGACTATGACTGTACGAGCGCAACAATTTGTTCTGCTCTTCCAACTGCTGGGCCTTCTGCCTGATATCATCCTCCAGAGCGGCTTTATAGCGACGCTCCTGCAGCACGTACATCCTTTTTTCGATCGCCCGTCGAATTTTGACGTTGAAAATATCGAGGTCTTCAATCGGCTTGGTGATGAAATCGTAGGCACCGAGGTTGATGGCCTTGATGGCATAGTCCATCGAACCGGCACCGGTGAGAAATAAAACCGGTATCTCGTGACCTTTTCCGTTGAGTTTCTGAATCGTTGCAAAGCCGTCCAGGTCCGGCATGTTTATGTCCAGAAGAACAACATCAAAGGAGTCATCGACCAACCGAACCGCTTCTCTGCCGCCGTTTACGGGGACAACCTGATGACCAAACATTTCCAGGATTTTCGCCACGGTGGTCCGCACCATGGGATCGTCGTCGGCGATCAATATTTTCGTCAATCGTTCAGCCACACCCGCATCCCCTTACCTGAGCTCCAGATAACCCACCGTTTTGGGTCTAACCGGCCTTTTGTTCATCGTTTTTCATCACCGCACCGTATGATATAAAAAAAGGCTGTATTCTCCAAAAGGAAAATACAGCCCTCATCTGACCAGCGTTATACGCAGCTCTTACATCGGAACAATCAGCTTATTGGTTTCCTCATTCCAGGTGACCACCAGATACCACAGGAGAAGAAAGACCGCGATGAGCAGTAGTGTCGGCCCATAACCAAACACGTCGGGAAGATAGATATATTTTCCCAGTCCGCCACTTGCTTCCAGGTCCATGTCCTGAAACCAAGCGGTAACCAAAGAAGTGGACAAGGCAAAAAATGGGACGACAATCATCAGTTTCACCTGTCCTTCACCCACCCGCCAAAGGGTTCCGGAACCGCAGCCGCCGGCAAACATGGCGCCTATGCCGAAGATGAAACCACCGACCACACCGCCCCAGCCAAAGGTCCCTCGCACGTAATGGGCGGGATCGAGGACGGCATAACCGTCGGCGCGAAGCGGAACGGCATACTTCAGGACAGCAGCACCGATAGCCACCACCAGGATGGACAGCATGACCGACTTGGCCATGGTGCAATCTCCGGTCATATGTGGTTCTCGAAAACCCTGAACCATACACCAGCGCCCTCGTTGCATGGCGTAACCAAGTGCGGCGGCAATCATGATGACGCCGCCGAGGGTAGCTATATAATCACTGTCTTCGTTGGCCGCAAAAGCATAGGCCTTCCACACCAGAAAAACGATGGCAGCAATCCCGAGCAGAGACACGACAACTTTGGGGAATTCGATGGTTCTGGCTCCGCCATCACCCCAGCTAATGTGCTCCATCTCCAGATAGATCAACTTCAGGCCGAG
>JAUVWB010000109.1 GCA_030604345.1 Desulfofustis sp.
CCTCACCGAGAATTGTCTGATTCAGGCCCTGCAGAATGACCGCGCCTTTCTCTGCATTTTGGGCGATGCCGTCCACTCGGAAAATGTTCAGGAAATGGAACGGATGGAGAGCTCGATCCTGATCATGGATCTGATCCTCTCCCTGAAACGGCGTTTTCCCGCCAACGTGTTCTATCTCCGTGGCAACCATGACGATTTCGACCCGGAACTGGCCAAAAACGGGATCGCCCAGGGTCTGCTGTTCAAGAAAGCACTGGAGCAGCAGCGCGGCAGCGCCTATGTGGAAGCCATGCAGACCTTCTATCATCGGCTCCCCTACATGATCGTCAGCCCCTCTTTTATTGGCATCCATGCCGGGCCGCCGCGGGCGGGGACCAACCGCGAGCAGCTCGTCCAGCTGCGCCTGAACCGCCAGCTTACCGAAGAATTAACCAAAAACCGGCTCAAACGCCCCTACTACCTCAGCGGATACGGCAAAGCCGACGTCAAGGCGTTGCGCCAGGCCTTCAACCTGCCGAAATCGACTCCGGTGATCGTCGGGCATACGCCGCTCGACCCGTTCGGCTCGGTGTGGCAGAATGTCGGCGCCATTAAGAATCATCACATCGTCTCCAGTTCGCATCAGAACGGCCCCGCCTGTTTCGCGCGAATCAACGGCTCCATGGTGCCGTTGACCTATGCCGCCGAACCGCTCACCAAGCTGATCAACAAGCTCAAGCACCGCGCCTGATGCCACCCCTCGAACCGGCCTCTGGGGTCCTCGCAGCGCCAGACTCGTGACGAAATGAGGACGGATAGTCACATTGTTCTTGAATTATACCCTCATCATCTGCTAATCAATCGGTAACCTTTCTCCGACACCGGCACGACGCCGCATATCGCGTTGCGCGTTCAACGGGCAATTCGCCCCGACTTCGATTTCAAGACAGCTGATCATGGACATCAAATCGACCACCCCGTTCGCCGGATTGTTCCGGACCTCACCGTTCAAGCCGGTGCAACAGCATATGCGGCTGGTTTTCTCCTGCATCTGCTACATCCCGCCCCTGCTCGATGCGCTGTATCGCAAAGATTACGAGCAGGTAAAAGAGTTCGCCGACGAGATCATCAAGCTCGAATCGGAGGCCGACGAAATCAAGCAAGCCTTTCGTCTGACCATGCCGAACACCCTGCTTCTCCCGGTCGACCGCAAGGACCTGCTCAACCTGATCAGCGATCAGGACAGTATCGCCGATCTGGCCGAAGAGATAGCCAAGGTCCTGCTCTACCGGGATATGGAGGTGCCCGATCCGATCAAAGGTGTGCTCGACGAGTTGCTGGAAGGCACCATGGAGATCAGCGTGGCCGCCAAGGACCTCATCGAGCAGCTGGACGAACTGCTGCAAGTGGGGTTCCGGGGACGCGAACAGGAGAAGGTGTCGCAGATGATCAGCGGCGTCCGGCGCAGCGAACACAATATCGACACCATCATTCACCGCACCAAGCGCACCCTGTTCGAACACGAGCAACGCCTCGACCCGATTTCGGTGATTTTCTGGTACCAACTGATCGACCTGCTCGGCGGCATCTCCGATCAATCGGAAAACGTGGCCGATCGTCTGCTGCTCTTTCTCTCCAAATAACGAGACTCGACCATCATGGACATTATTGCTTCCTACGGCACCATCCTGGTGATCCTGGCCGTCATTTTTGGCCTCTACATGACCTGGGGGATCGGTGCCAACGACCTGGCCAACGCCATGGGGACCTCAGTCGGCGCCGGCGCGGTGACCTTGCGCCAAGCCATCTGTATTGCCATCATCTTCGAATTTTCCGGAGCGGTGCTGGCCGGCGGCCATGTCACCGGAACCATCCGCAGCGGCATCATCGATCCTTCATCGATCACTGACTCTCCGGAAATCCTTATTTACGGTATGCTCGCCTCGCTTCTGGCGGCAGCATTCTGGCTGATGGTCGCCTCCTGGAAGGGTTGGCCGGTATCCACCACCCACTCCATCGTCGGGGCCCTGGTCGGTTTCGCCATCGTCGGCATCGGCCCCGAGGCGGTAAAATGGGGCAAGATCGGCAGTGTCGTCGCCAGCTGGCTGGTGAGCCCGGCGGTAGGCGGTACCATCAGTTTCCTGCTGGTAATGAGCACGCGAAAACTCATTTTCGACACCGACAACCCGTTGCGCAACGCCAAGCGTTATGCCCCCTGGTATATTTTTCTGGTCGGCTTTATCATCTCCCTGGTCACCCTTTTCAAGGGACTGACCCACCTCAATATCACCCTGAGCGTCCCGCAGAGCTTCCTGATGGCAACCGTCATCGGCCTGCTCACCGCCCTGGTCGGCTGGTTTTTTATCAGGAAAATCAAGGAGGACAAGGCCGCCGACCGCGACTTTCATTTTGCCAGCGTGGAAAAGGTCTTTGCCCCGATGATGCTGTTTACCGCCTGCGCCATGGCCTTCGCCCACGGCTCGAACGACGTGGCCAACGGTATCGGACCGCTGGCAGCAGTGGTCAGCATCGTCAGTTCCGGCGGCGAGGTCTCGCAAAACTCGCCGTTGCCCCTGTGGATCCTGCTACTCGGCGGCGGCGGCATCGTCCTCGGGCTGATCACGCTCGGCTATCGCGTGATGCTGACCGTCGGACGCAAAATTACCGAGTTGACGCCTTCTCGCGGTTTCTGCGCCGAATTGGCGGCGGCGACCACCGTGGTCATCGCCAGTCGGACCGGTCTGCCGGTATCCACCACCCACATTCTGGTCGGCGCCGTACTCGGGGTCGGTCTGGCGCGCGGCATCGGCGCCTTGGACCTGCGGGTGGTGCTGAATATCATCGTCAGCTGGCTGGTTACCCTGCCGGCCGGTGCCATCATGGCGATGTTCTTCTATTTCACCCTCAAGGGTATCTTCAGCTGATCGAGGACCGCCGTTTCCCTGAAACAGCAGCTCCCGATCAGGCTGCACCGGCATTCTTCAGCGTCTGTCCAGGGCTCGGCGCATGAAGTCGAGCCAGACCGGTGCTGCCGTACGGCCGCCATTCTCGTCACCGCCCAGACTGCGGTTGCGATCGAAGCCGAACCAGACACCGGCGACAAGCTGTTCGTGAAAACCGATGAACCAGGCATCGCGAGTGGCATCCGAGGTACCGGTCTTACCACCTGACATACCTGGCAGGCCGGCCGCCGCGGAGCCGGTCCCCTCTTCGATGACCCGTCTCAACAATTCTTTGATCTGCGCCGCAGTGGCGGCGGAGATCGCCTGCCGCCGCTCCGGCTGGGCCCGGTAGAGCTGCTGTCCGTCCGCGGTGTCAATCCGTTCGATGAGCCGCGGCTGGATAGAGGTCCCGTCGCAGAGAAACACCAGATAGGCCGCCGTCATTTCCAGCGGTGAGACGTCGACGGCCCCGAGGGCCAAGGACAGATCGGGCGGCAACTCGGCGCTGATACCGGCCTGTTGGGCCAGCCTTTGCACCGGCTTCACCCCGATCTGCTGCAGCACCTTGATGGCAGGGATGTTATAGGAATGGATCAGGGCGTCGGCAAGGGTAACCGAGCCGTGGAAACGGCCGGAAAAATTACGTGGCCGCCACGGCCGGCCGTCGGCCCCGGTGATCGAGATGGCCTCGTCGACCACCCGGCTCTGGGGGCTCAGGCGACGCTCCAAGGCCGCCGCATAGACCAGCGGCTTGAATACCGAACCGGCCGGCCGTTTCGCCTGCACGCTGCGATTAAACGGGGTACGCGCGAAATCGCTGCCGCCGACCAACGCCCGCACCCTCCCCGAGCAGGCCTCGACACAGACCAGGGCTCCCTCCGGAGTGCCGTCCCGACCGACCGGACCGGCCGTACGGGCAGCCAACCGCAGCGTCCCGTCGGTTATCGCTTTCTGGCCGGCCAGTTGCAACCCCCGATCGAGATTGGTATAAATCCTGACCCCGGCCCGGTCAAGCGAAACTCCGAGCATGTTCTGCGCCCGCCGCCGCACCTCGGCCAGGTAGTATCCGTTCTCCCCGACCGCACCATGCTCCTGCAACGTCGCCGGCTGCCGGTGGGCCTGTCGGGCCTCGTCGGCACTGATCAAGCCGTCGTCCACCATCCGGTTCAGCACGTAGCGCTGCCGCTCCTGGGCCGCCGGCCAATGATCTCTCGGCGAATAGCGGCTGGGTGCCTGAGGCAGCCCGGCCAGCAACGCCATCTCGGCAAGATCCAGGGTGGCCGCCGACTTGCCGAAATAGGTCTGGGCCGCCGCCTCGACACCGTAAGCGCCGGAGCCGAGATAGATGTGGTTGAGATAGATATAGAGGATCTCGTCCTTGCTCAACAAGGTATCGATCCGCCAGGCGAGAATCGCCTCCTTGAACTTGCGCAGGTAGGTCTTTTCCGACGAGAGCAGCAACCCTTTGGCCACCTGCTGGGTAATGGTCGAGCCGCCTTGGCTCTTGCGGCCGGTCCGGATATTGTTGATCAAGGCCCGCAGCACCGAGAGAAAATCGAGGCCCGGATGCTCGTAAAAACGCGAATCCTCGGCGGCGACGAAGGCCTTGGGCAACAACGGCGCCATCCGGTCAAGGCCGATGACCGTCCTGTTTTCCACGAAGATGCGGTCAACCTCGACCCCCTGCCGATCGTAGACCACCGTCGCCTGTAGGGGGTTGTAATGGGAGACGTTCCGAATACCGGGGATATCCAGATGATGAAAGCCGGCCAGCACGGCGGCCAGAAACAGGCTGAGCACGAACGCCACGGAAAAGAGCAGGGTCATGATCTGCTTTTCTCCCCACGGCTTGTTCCGCCGCCGGTGCGTCGGTGCACTTTTCTTTGTCGAAACCGCCATGGCCGTCCGCTCGATATTGAATAATAACCGCTTACCACCTATAGTAAAACTTCCCTACTGTAGCCCCGAAGCGGGTAACGAGCAACCGGTATCGAATTGCTGACATGTCTAAGATCCGTATTCTTCCCGAACACCTTGCCAACCAGATCGCCGCCGGTGAGGTGATCGAACGACCGGCCTCGGCGGTCAAGGAACTGCTGGAAAATAGCCTCGATGCCGGGGCCGACCGGATCGAGGTCGACGTGGAAGGGGGCGGTACCCGGCTGATCAGAGTCAGCGACAACGGCGAGGGCATGGACGAAGACGACGTCCTGCTCTGCCTCGAGCGGCACGGCACCTCCAAGCTATCCGAAGCAAGTCAGCTCTCAGCCATCACCACGCTCGGTTTTCGCGGCGAGGCCATCCCTTCGATCGCCGCCGTCTCGCGGTTGACCATCACCTCTCGGCCACGCGGCAGTGACCTGGGCACCACCGTCGCCTGTGTCTTCGGCACCATCAAGACCGTCCGTGAGTGCGGGGCGCCGGTGGGCACCAGCATCGAGGTCGCCGACCTGTTCGGCAACACGCCGGCACGACGCAAATTTCTCCGCACCGCACGGACCGAACTGGCCCACATCGACGACATGATCCGCAGCTGTGCCCTGGCCCGGCCGGATATCGCCCTGATCTTGCGCGTTGACGGACGGGAGACGCTTCGTCTGGGGAATGACGCCAACCGGGAGCAGCGTCTGGCCCAGTTGCTGAACTATCACGACGGCTTCATCACCGTGGAAACGATTCGCCCTGCGCCCGACAACATCTCGGTGCAGGGGTTGCTGTTGCCGCCGGAGATTGCCGCCCCGGTGGCCGGACGCCTGCGGTTGCTGGTCAATGGCCGCGTCATCCGGGACCGGCTGTTGACCCATGCGGTCGGCGAGGGACTCCGCTCCTTCCTGCTCAAGGGGCGTTTTCCGTCCGGCCTGATCGCCGTCGACCTGCCGCCGGAGACGGTCGACGTTAACGTCCATCCGGCCAAGAGCGAGGTACGGTTCCGCGACAGCCGAACCATTCACCACTTGGTCAGCGAATCGATCCGGCAGAGCATGCTCGCCCACCAGCAGCGGCTCCGCCAGGCGGTATTTCACACCGAACGGGAAGAACGCGCCCCCGCCGGAGACCACCCGGCGCCGCTGCCGCTGCGCGGTGAGCCGATGTCGACGATACCCGGCAGCGACGCCCTTGCAACCGCCCCGCCCGCCCCGCCCAGATCGGCGGCAGCGCTGCAGTCCCGGGAGCCGGAGCCGATCCTGCCGCG
>JAUVWB010000078.1 GCA_030604345.1 Desulfofustis sp.
CCTTCGGCACCATCCGGTCGTTACAGAGCCCGCTGCCCGACTCCTATCATCGCACCCGCAAGAAGGGCCATTTCACCCACTACGGCGACCAGACCCTGCTACTGCTTCGCTCCATCGTCAACCATGACGGTTTCTCGCTCGACTCCTTCGCCTCGGACTGGCGGGAATACATGCAGGGCTACAACGGCTACCTGGACAAAGCCAGCAAGGAGACGCTGGCCAACCTGGAGAAAGGGATGTCGCCCCAGCAGTGCGGTTCGACCTCGGCCGACCTGGGCGGCGCGGCGCGGATCGCCCCCCTGGTATACCGCTATCAGCACCATCCCGACCAGCTACTGGCAGCGGTGCGCGAACAGACCGCCTTCACCCATAACAACCCGGCGGTGCTGGCCGGGGCCGAGGCCCTGGCCAAAATTGCCGTCAAGGTCCTGCAAGGCCTGCGGCCGATGGAGGCTGTCGAAGAGACGCTGGAGGAAGGGGTCAACGATCTGGATCTGGACCTGAAGATCCGGGCCGGCCTCGACTCGGCCGGCGAGGACACGAAAAAGACCATCAAGCGCTTCGGCCAGGCCTGCGTCATCTCCTCGGCGCTGCCTGGGGTCATCCACCTGATCGCCACCTACGAGAACGACCTGGTGACCGCCTTGACGGAAAACGTCATGGCCGGCGGCGATTCGGCGGCGCGCGGGTTGGCGGCGGGGATGATCCTCGGCGCCCACGTCGGCATCAAGGCCATCCCGCTTGAATGGCTCGGCGACATGCGGGCCTACGACACCATCATGGAGATGCTGGAAGAGGAACGGCCGGTGGACGACGAGGGGTGAGCCGCCACCGGCCCGCTACCGCTATTTCAGGCTCCGGTAGTAGCTGTCCAGGTTGTAGACGGCGGCCAACGGATTGTGACCGAGCACTCGGTCCTTGACCGCCAGGACCGTGCACGGCGCCTTGCTGTACATGAAGAACATCGAGTCATGGCCGACGCAGAGACCGAGCAGGATGTTGAAATCGGTCTGCTGGTCGTTGAGCACCATGGCCTGCAGGATCGGATTGCACATCGCCTCACAGACCTGCGAATCGATCTGTTGCTGTTTTTCGACACCGATCAGTTGCTTGTTGGTGCGCCCCACCTTGCAGATTGCCGAGACCATCTCGAAGCCCCGGGAGACGATCAGCTGTTCGACCGCTTTCGCCTCGTTGCGCAGGCCGATACAAAAAGCCAAGCCGAGACGGCGATAGTTCATCCGGGCGGCGAACTCCATCACCTCTTCGATGCGGGTCTTGCCGGGACGGACCCGGTCGTAGCCGAGTTCCCGATGCAGGTAGCCCTCCCCTTCCTGGATGGAGGCCTGACGGGCGAATTCCTTGACCTCCGGTTTGCTCTCATATTCATCAAGACTGCGGCGGCACAGCTCCGGCAGGTTGCGGGTCGGGTAGAAATCGGGGGCCTTGCCGTTCTCGTTGCGGCAGAGACGGTCAGCCGGCTTGTAGGGACAACGGGCACATTGCGGGTATACTTCGCTCACGAATTCCTCCTTGAAGCCAGTCGTATCGACTAATCATGAAATCTTCGGCGGTCGGCCACCATTCAGCCACAAGACCGCACGATAACAATGAGGGTCCATCCGGATTGCGCGTCTTTTTTGCGTTGCCGTCAATGAACCCGGTTGCCGAGACGTACGCTTGCGTCGGATGAGCCACAATCAGCCGCTCGTGGCCGGCTTTGTTCCGATAGGCGGGAAAGCCCAGGTTACCGAGATGACGAACGGCGAACACCTCTTTGCGATTCTTTCGGCCTCACCTGCTCGCCTGAGAAGACAGGGACAACAGCACTTCCAGGGCCTGTTCGGCCTGATCGGCGGGAACGAACAGATGATCGTGGTAAAAGGCAGCCACCACGTTGACGCTGATCCCCCGTTCCGCCAGGGCCCCGGACACCGCCGCCGTCAGCCCGACACCGATGAGACTGGAGTGAACCGTCATGGTGATGCAACGAAAACACGTATTATACCCGATTCCGGCGGCTGTGGCTCGCGCTTCGGGGATAATCAGCGTCCACCCCTCCGGTTCCCGAAGAACGGCAAACGGTTCAAGCTCGCTCCAGGCGTCGGGAAGGGTCGGTAGACTGCAGAATGTGTAAGTTTCCGGACGCAGCGCCGGCTGCAGTTCGGCCAGCAGCCGGCGCAGATCGGTTTCTCCCCGGGTGTTGTTCATCTTTTTCCTCTACGGTCTCATCCCGTGCAGCAGCGCCAGCCAGCCGAGCAACACCGCCAGTGAGGCAATCGTCACCGGTATCCCGACCAGGGCATGTTGCAGCACAGAGATGCGAATGTGGTAACGGGCCGCCTGCTCCACCACAATCAGGTTGGCGATACTGCCCAACAGAAAGAGGTTGCCGGCAAAGGTGCTGGATACGGCCAGGACATACCATTGTTCCGGCTGCGCCGGGTCGAGAAAGCCGAGCAGCAGCATCACCGCCGGCACGTTGCTGAACAGGTTGCTGAGCAGCACCGAGACCCCGGTCAAAATCGACGGGCTGGCCAGATCAATTCCGACGGCCCGCAGGTGATCGATGATCTCGACCAGCAGGCCGCCCCGGGAGATCCCATGGATAATGACAAAGAGGGCACAAAACAGGGTGATCAGATGCCAGTCGACCAGGCCGGTGATGTCCCGGGTCTTCATCTTGCGGCTGCACAGCAACAGACCGGCAACGCCGATGGCGGAGATCTCACGGGGCAGCGGCGTGAAGAACAACCCGATCAGTACCACCACTGCCACCAGCCCTTTTGTGCTCTGCCAGCGGTCAAACGGTCGTCCCGGCTCATCGGCAGTGTTCGATGGTGTTGCTGCAGCCAAGCGCAAACTGCGTCGAAACAACAAGAGAATGATCAGATAGGAGACGACCATGCTGGCCAAAGCCGGCGGGGCACACCAGGAGAAGAACGCGAGGAAGTCGAGCTGACCGGTCTGGCCGATCAGCATGTTCTGCGGGTTGCCGATAATGGTGGCGGCGGAGCCGATATTGCTCGCCACCGCCAAGGCCAGCAGGTACGGCATCGGGTTGAGACGCGCCTCGATCAGCGCCAGGGCAAGGATCGGGGTAAGCGCAAAACAGACGATGTCGTTGGCCAGCACCGCCGAGAGGACGCCACCGACCAGCATGATCACCAGCAGAAAGCGCCTGGGGTGGGCGGAGCCGACGACGATCCGCTGGGCCACCCAGGTGTAGAAGCCGCCCAGGCGGAGCTGCGCGGAAACAATCATCAACGAGTAGAGCAGCAGGATCGTCGGCAGATCGATGGCGGCAAACGCCTCCTCGATGGAGACCACCTGCCAGACCACCATGGCGATGGCGCCGAGCAGCGCCACTCCGACCCGGTCGATCATCAGACCGGGCACCTTGCCGAGAGCGATCCCGGCATAGGCGACAACGAAGATGATCAAGGCGGTCACGATACAGCCGACTCCCCGCTTCGCTGGGTTGTGGCACTGGTCGTCACCGTCTTGTTCTTCGTGCCGGCCGGTGCCTCCGCATCATCAGCCGCCAGGTGGCTGGCCGCATACTCGTAGAGCTGCAGATCGAAACGGATCAGCGGGTCGAGGATCTCCCAGGTGACGGTTCGCGCCGGATCGAACAGACGGTAGTGCTGAGCCCGGTTCGCCTGCACCGACTGCGGCTGCGGCGGCAACCCGAGATCACGGCAGAACCGGTCACGGAATCGATCGTAGGACTCGGTGAGACCAATCTGGTGGAATCGCTGCATGGTGGCCACCGCCTGCTCCAGATCCGACTGGGTGACCCGTTCCGGCCGATAATCGAGAAAGTAGCGCGTCTGCATATTATCGAAGAAATCACGCTGATAGCCGGAAAGCCCGGTGACGAAATCACGCAATTGGTCGTCGTCGGTCAAATCGATGGCGCCGAGCCATCGGGACAGCTCCTTGATGGTGCGGTTATGGTGGAAATCGTAATGCACCTCGAGCCGTTCGTCGGCAGCCACCCGGCGCACATAGTTGAGATGCGAGTGCAGGTGGGCCCTCGGCTCCCGGAGCAACGCCAGATACTGCCATCGTTGTGGCGGCAGCATCCCGAGAGCCTGCCGCCAGGGCAGATGTCCGGAGAGAAACTGAGCAGAACCCGCCAACCGCCCTCGCTCCTCCGGCGGGAGCCGTTCCACATGGAAAGCCAGACAAGAGGCCGAAAAACAGCGGCGAGCAAACGCATTGAACGAGGAGCCGGCAGTCTTCGGGAGATGCATGAAGAAGATCGGCCGAGTCAACGACGGGCGCAGCAGCTCCAGGTCGCGGCACGCAAAACTGAGCAACGGGCGGGAATGTCCATCCACCTGGATGGACAGCCGGCGGTACTGCAGCGGATCAAAGCCGTCGGGAAACGAGCAGTCAAAGCCGCAACAGCCGGTAGGGTGCAGGCCGCTACGCTGCAGATCGGGCCGGTAATCGCGACAAAGGACCGAGCCGATTTCCGTGTCGTCTGCAACCAGTCGCAGCAGCACCGGTCGGCGTTTGGCGAGCCGGTAAAAGCACCAGCCGCGGACAAAACGCCCGTTGATGCGATCGATGGCGAACCGGTACAGCTTGTCGATCAGCATGATTTCTCCAGCACGGTCCACCGGCCCCTGCGCGCAGGAGCCTCGTTAAATACAGCACCGGTTCAACGCAACGGATGCCGCTTCTTCAAGGTCTGATAGACCAGGGTTGACACCTTGCGGATGACATTGCCGCGGGTCAGCATCCAATTACCGTAATCCTTGGCCCGAGTGGCTCGCTCAATGACGCCGACCAGGGCATACGGGTAGCTCTTACCGTTGGTCCCGCGCAACACCAGAATCCCCATATCGCCACAGAGGTGCGCCGTGGAACCGGTCTTGCCATAGACCAGGGTGCCCCGGGGGATCGGTGTGCCATGATAGAGCCGGTCCCGTTTCGGCAGCGACATCAGACGACGAATCTCTTTGCTGTATGGCAGGTTGTCCCGCCACAACTGCTGCAGAAAACGAACATAATCGGACGGCGAAGCGCTGTTCAGATAGGTCCTGCCACCCGGCGGGATATATTCGACGATGGAGGTGTGGCGAAAGATGAGGCCGTATTCGCTTTTCAGGATCCGATTGACCTTCTCCGGACCGCCGGCCGCCTTCATGACCCAATTGGTGGCCGCGTTGTTGCTGCGCTGGATCATCAGCTCCATATTCTGTTTGGTCTTCGGCCCATAGGGCACTTCGCCCCGGGCAGCCTGGTGGAAAAAGGCCAGCGCAATAAAGGGCTTGATCATGCTCGCCGCCTGAAAGACCTGATCGGCGTTGATGGCCACCAAGTTTTTATCATTTTCCAGGTCGTAGACCATCCAGCCGGTCCGCTCCTCCCCGGAAAGTCTTCCTTGCCGGCGGATGTCACCGATAAGCTGTTCAATGGAGCGGGACAATTCCTGGTCGACCGCATCGCCGAGCCGCACCACCTCGCCGGCCACCGGTTCCTTGGACACCGTCTCGATCACCGGTTTTTTTAATCCAGCAACAACCGGTGGCGAGGCGGGTACCTGCTTCGTTTCAGCAGGTACGCTAGGCTCCGGCTTGGCCGGCGGCTGCTCGGCCGGAGCCGAAGCCGGCGCCGTCTGGGCAGACTGCTGACCGGTGCTTTGGTCGTCGAGCATGCTCGCCTCACCGAAGACCACCGGGTTGTTGTTCTCGGCAATGATCGTTGTCGACACCTTGTACCGCTTCAACATCTCGGCATGCTTCTTGGCCACCGCGTGGGTTGAGGCACGATCGCCGCGACGCCGATAAATGAGCGTGTAATTGCCGGCATCGGTCTGTTCGATGAAGAGGTTGCTGCCGACTTCGGTTCCCAGTATCCGATAGACGGTATCGTATCTCTTTTTCAGGGCGTCCAGGTTCGGCCCCAGCCCGTAGCTGACGTTGAACAGTTCGTCATAGCCACGATCCTCGATCGCCAGACACTCGGAGAACTCGGCATTTCTCAATATCTCGCTGTGCTGGACCATCACTTGGGCAGCTGTCAGCGCCGTGCCGTTGTGATCGTAGATAACCCCGAAGCGCCCATCCTCGTGACGGACCACCCGCAAGTTGCGGGCCACCTCGTCACCGAGCAATTCCGCCAGTTGGTTCTGATAATCGAGGGCATTGTCCAGGCTGTCGTCCCAGACATAGATCACATCATAGGCTGGAGCCGCCGAAGACGAACGCCAGGGAAACAATAAGCAGATGAATAAGGAAAGAAGAATACGAAACATCAGCAACTCAGAAACCCATTTCAGGACATTCATAGACGAGTCGGTCAACCGCTGCCGGCCACAGACAACCAGGCACTATAACAGAAGGTCCGGTGAATCTCCGCAAAAAACAAGGGTAAAAATAACGATCGATCCTCTCTGCCCAGCAAAGCTCCTCCCAGCAATACAAAAGAGGTGCTGAGTCGACGCCCAGGAGCACCTTGCCGCGTCCGTCATCTTCTGGTAAAGCTGAACCATGAGGTTTTTCTCCACCACAGGTATCGCCCCCCCCTCTCGCTCAGAGATGACCAGATGGTCATGCCCAGCTGTTTATGTCTTTTCCGTCGCCACCCTGCTCTGGCTGATCGTGTCGGCAACACAACCTCGAGCAGCCGAGATCGACGCCCGGGAGCCGGCAGTAAGCGACGAGACCGGGGTCGAAACGCTGATCATCAATGGCAAACGATACGTCGTTCCACCACCATGGGCCGGCAACCGTATGGACACCCCGTCCTTACCCGCCGGGTCCTTTCGGCTGATTCCCCGGGAACATGCGTACAACGACACCAAGGTGCACATTCATGTCTCAGCCTTTGCCCCGCTGTTGGCGCTGCTGCGCCAGGCACGCATCGATGGAATCGATCTGCAGGTGGAATCCGGTTATCGCAGTGAACGCTATCAGCGTTTGATCTTTTCCCGGATGTTGGCGGCAGGCCGGGACTTTGACGATATCATCCGCTTTGTGGCGCCCCC
>JAUVWB010000344.1 GCA_030604345.1 Desulfofustis sp.
ATGAAACCAATGTTTCTGGCAAGTTGAGCCGTCTGTAGCCAGTATTTCTCCGACAGGTTTTCCCTCTCCACATGAACATGCGGCGCTCAACGACAGCCCGGCTCGTCTCCCACGACTCGTTTTCGCAAACTGCCCTTCACTATTTCGATTTCCGCATTCAAATCCGGCCCCCGATACACCAGCGACGTTTCATGGCGGGCCTTGAGCGGATCGCGGGAAGCGCTGAGCCAGTTGAAGGAACCAACGCAGTAGACGTTTGCATCGCCTATGACAATTTTACTGTGCACCTTCTCGACACACACCGCTTCGATGCGGTGGCGGCGCATCGTATCAAGCGCTTCCTTCAGGTTCTGACCTCGAGCGACGCGCTCGATCGGATCCCGGTGGGTGGTGTTGGAGTGGGCATCGGTGTAGACATGGATGCGAACCCCCCGTTCGACCGCTGATTTCATCGCCGCCAGGGCGCCGGTTTCCTCAACGCAATTGAGCCGCAGCCAGGGACTGACGATATGCACCTCCCTCGCAACCCCGGCCAGCACCTCCAGCAAGAAGGCATCATGCTCTGCCGCGTCGCGCAGGTGAGCGAACCCGGTTCTGGCGGTGACGAGATCCCGACGGGGCTGGTCATGCTCGAATGGGACGACGTTTGTCTCGTCGCCGTGCAGCAGTCGGGACAATTGGCCGCGGGGGCTGTCGGCCGGGGCGAGTTGCATGACATCCATGTCGCCAAACAAGAGGAAGCTGTCCCTGGCGCGTGACACCGCCACATTGAGCATGCTGGTGCTCCGGTCGATGAAGCCGCCGTCGGCATGCTTGGAATAGACCATCGAGAAGAGCACCACGGCGCGCTCGGCGCCCTGAAGCGCATGCACCGTGCCCACGGTCATCTCTTTCGGCCCGACGGCGATGCCACGATTGGCGCACGCTTGCCCAATGGCCTGGACCTGGCCGCTGAAAGGGGTCACCACCCCGACAATTTCATGCAATGGTCTCCTGTACCGGCGCTCCAGGCTGACCTGCCGCTCCGCAAGCCAGGCCGCAATCGTCTCGGCCTCAAGCTGGTTCTGCCGGCTGCCGCCGGGACCCTGGCGGCAGATGCCGTTGACATGGACATATCCCATGGGCGGCAAATCGTCTCCAGAGCCTTCATCGCGCTTGGCACCCCGTTTGGGGATCAACTTACCGCGATAGCACAGCACGTTGCAGTAACCGATGATTTCATCGAAGCAGCGACGATGCTCAAGCAAATAGAGGCCGCGTTCCAAATCAGCTTCCTGATGGTAACGACAGGCCATCTGGGCGATGCGCATGACGCTGCCCGAGGCAGCCGTTTTACCCAGCTCGGCCAGCCGATCATAGGAGGCTTCTTCCTGGCTTCCCTGCGGCAACAGCTTGGCTTCGCGCAAGTTACCGATGTCAATCGCGGCGGGAATCGACCAGATCGGTTCGATCTGGCGGGTGTCGCCGATCACCAGCGCCTTCCTTGCCAGGGCAAACGATGCCCCCGCCACCTCGGGCAGAACCTGCCCCGCCTCGTCGACGATCAGCAGGTCGGCGAAATCGGTGAGGTAATCGGGGATAAATCGTTCCCCATCGTGCCGGCTGATCTTCATCTCCTGGGGCAACATGAAGAAGGTCGAAACGATACAGGGCGTCAGCATCATGCGACGACGCCAGCGGTTTTCCATGGCGCGACGGCCGGTCTTGTTCTTTTCCCGGGCCAGCTCGGGAATCAGGGCCTGCATCTCCAGCAGCCAGCGACCTTCCCAATAATGGGTGGCCAGTGAAAAAATCCGGCACCGCAGCAGAGTGTCGGCCAGGGTGTCGACTTCGTCGAGCGACAACTCCTTGCCGTCATCCTCCACTCCAAGCACGGCCAGGGCCGCCTTCCAGGCGGACTCGGCAAGCTGCTCGCTCTCCAACGCCCGCTTGCCTTGCGCAAGCCGCCGGTTCTGTTCCTTTAAACAGTCGCTGGCCTGCCGAAACCTCTCTTTGATGGCGATATCGATCTCGGGGAGACCCTGCCATTGGTCGGGATTCTCCTCGGGCCAGAACCGGCGCAGCCACTGTCTGGCGAGGCGAAGACGTTTTTCGGCCACCGCCGGCAGCCAGGCGAACAGGGCAAGAACGATCGATTCGCCGCCGCGATATTCGTCCCATTGCTCCGCAAGCACGGCGCTGGCGTGCTGTTCGACCTCAAGGCTGATGACAAGCTGTCGGCGACTTTCCAATCGAGCCCGGGGGTCGTCGCCGAGTTCGCCTTGCACCTGTTCGCGTGCCTCGACCCACCGGTGCCACGCGGCTTCAATGATCACCAACTTACCGGCTTCGAGACGGATCTCCGCCAGCAAGGCGTCGACCACCGCCTGGACTGAGTGCTCCGGCAGAGAGGGAAAGGCGACGGCGGCACACTCCAGATAGAACCGGCGGGCGCTGCCGATGGCATCCTCCTGCTCCATCCGGTGAAAAAAACTGCGTGTTTGGTAGTTGTCCACCAGTTTTGATTCTTGACCGACGCCGGGGAAATATGCTCCGTAACTCTTTATTCCGGGAAGCCATCGCCCTGCCATCGCGCCTTCGCCACGGGAAAAATCCTTGCCAAAGGCTTCAATGATGTTGGTCACGGCCTGGTTGTTGCTCGAAGCCGCCAGGATAACCGGCG
>JAUVWB010000347.1 GCA_030604345.1 Desulfofustis sp.
GGTCCGAGCACCCGGCGTACCCGCTCCATCAACCGGGTGAATTCATCCTCGCCGATGAAGCGCTCATCGATGCGGAAACGCTCCCGCACCGAACTGAGGTGGGGCGAGGTGAACAGCCCGGTGCGATACCCGGCACCGGTGAGCATGGTGCGCAACATGGTGCAGACCGAGCCCTTGCCGTTGGTTCCGGCCACATGGACAACCGGACAGCGTTGTTCCGGTGAACCGAGCCGGGCAAGGACATCTTGCATGGCCTCGAGCCCGAGCTTGATCTTGTGCATCTGCAGGTCGTCAAGATATCGGCAGGCCTGCTGGAAGGTGGTGATGTCGCTGTCGCTCATGGGGATGAAGAGAAGAGGCGGTGGCCTAACCGTCGACGAGGTTCAAGGTGGCATAGTCGAGATGCAGCGTCTTCAGCCCGTGGCGGTCGAAGGCCACATCCAGGGAACGGGGTGCACTGAGCTTGCGTACCGTTCCCGTTCCAAAAAACGGATGGTTGACCCGGCACCCCAGGGAAAAGTCCTCCAATGCCAGTTTCTTTTTGCGGATCGGTTTCACGGCGGCGGCAGCAGTGGACGGTGCGGGGCGAACCGCAAGCCAGTCGCCGCCCGGCGGCAACGGCTCGATCCGTTCGTAGCTGGCCGGTGAGAGTTCAGCGAGAAACGGCGACATGGAGACCCGGTTGAACCGGCGATCGGCCCCCATCAGCTCGCGCGGGTAACTGAGATAGAGGTGCTGCCGGGCCCGGGTGGCCGCCACGTAGAGCAGTCGCCGCTCCTCCTCCCATTGCTCGCCGGGAAAGGCCGAGGCGTGGGGGAAACGGCCGTCGGCCAGACCGATGATGAAGACCACCTGCCATTCCAAGCCCTTGGCCGAATGAATGGTCGACAGGACCAGCGCCTCACTATCTTCGTGATAGGCCTGCAGATCGGCCTCCGGCGGATCAAGGGCGGTATCGTCGATGAAGCGCTGCAGATCGTCGTAGGAAGCGATAATGGTGCGCAGCTGCTCCAGGTCCTTCTGTCGTTTCGGATAGTCGTCGGCGTAAAGCCGCTCAAAGACCGGCTGATACCAGTCGAGCACGATGTCGCAGAGGGCGGCGGGCACCGGATCATGCTGGAGGAGTCGGTCAAACAGCTGCACCAACCGGCTCACCCCCTCCTACCACCCCTTGCCGCCGGGGTAAGTCGCCAGGGCCGCCACCGGCTCGCTGGAGGCGGCCAGGGTCGCGGTTATCTTCTGGGCCGTCTTCGGCCCCAGTTTGTCGATGGTCAGCAGCAACCGGTTCCAGGAAAGGGTATCGAAGGGGTTGACCAGTAACCGCAGCACGGCGAGCACGTCCTTCATGTGGGCCGACTCGGTCAGCTTTAACCCGCCCCGCTTTTCAAAAGCGATGCCGTGGCTGCCCAACTCCAGCTCCAGCTTGAACGAATGGAAACCGGACCGGAACAGCACCGCCATGTCATGCAGGGCCACCCCCTCCCGGCGCAGCTCGTTGATCCGGCCTACTACGAAATCGGCCTCGGCCTTCTCGTCGCGGGCGGCGTACAGCTGCGGTCGACGGGTTCCTTCGATGCGGGTATAGAGGGTCTTGGTATACTTCTCGACCGCATTGCGGATAATATCGTTGGTCAACGTGAGGATCGGCTGGGTGGAGCGATAATTCTGCTCGAGCTTGACGATCCGCGTCCCGGGAAAGATTTCCGGGAAGCGCATGATGTTATAGAAATCGGCGCCGCGAAACGAATAGATGGACTGCGAATCGTCACCCACCACCATGACGTTGTCGTGGCGATAGGCGGCCAGCCGCACGATATCGGCCTGGATCGGATTGTTGTCCTGATACTCGTCGACCATGAGGTAGCGGTAGCGCTCGGCGATCTCTTCACGAACGGCCGGCACTTCGGCCAGCAGACGGCGCCAGTTGACCAACAGGTCATCGTAGTCCATCAGGCCGTGATCCACCTTGAAGCTCTGGTAATGATGCTGCAGCCGAACGATCTCTTCGACATGCTCGCTCAGATGGGCATAGTCTTCGTAAATCAGATCGGACAACGGCCGGGCCTTGTTCACCGAGCCGCTGAGCATGTTGACGATGACTCGTTTGGACGGAAATTGCTTGCGATTGGCCGTCAGTTGCAGCGACGACTTGAGCAGGTTGACGATTCCTTCCGCATCAGCACGGTCGATGATGGTGAACGACGGGGAAAAACCGAGCGCCGAGCCGTAGCGCCGCAACAACAGGTTGGCGACGCTGTGAAACGTGCCGCCGGTGACCCGGCTGCAGGAATCGTTGATCAGCCGGCCGGCGCGCCAGAGCATCTCCTGGGCGGCCTTTCTGGTAAAGGTCAACAGCAGGATGGACTCCGGGGCGACGCCACTGTCGATCAGGTGCGCCACCCGGTAGACAAGCGTCCGGGTCTTACCGCTGCCGGCTCCGGCAATCACCAGCACCGGGCCGTCGATGGTGGTCACCGCTGCCAGCTGCGGCTCATTGAGTTCGCGGGATAGGGAAGATTCGTTTATCATGACGGGCAAGTGTACCACGCCGCCACGAGAGCTGCAACGCCGGTTGACAACGCTTCTCGCCAGTGTGTACTATTGCCTGGACGTATCGTTTACCCTATCCTTTAGCCATGCAGGCCGA
>JAUVWB010000080.1 GCA_030604345.1 Desulfofustis sp.
CTGCCGTCGTCACTGCCGCCGTCGCAGGAGGTTAAGACGAGACCGATTGCCAGAAACGCCATGAAAAAGGAAATGGTTCTCATGATCGACGCTCCCCTAATAATGAGAAGGTAAATGGAATCGCGATTGATTCGCCGTGCCACAGTCCATTCCAGCACGGACGAATATACCACTGTAGTGGGACTTGTCCAGTGCTCTCTTATGGTCGCTTTTGTTTCCGGATGCAGCGGGGAAACCCGCTTGGCAGGCAGGATTCAGTTCACCAGCGTAAAAGTTATGCCATGCCATTTGGCATAGGAACCGTGATCGCCGCAGGGATAGACATCATCACCCCAGAATTCGACCGTATCCCCGGGGGCGAGGGTGTGGGTGCCGCAGTCGATGGTAACGTTTTTATCGGGACAGATCGATCGCCAATCATCTTTCGGACAATCGCAGAAGAGTGAACTGGAGAGCGGGTATTCGCCTTGCTTGATCACCTGGTCATTGATCGAAATGGAGTATGGCGACTGTCCGTCGAATTCGGTCTGAATTTTTGCGTGGATGCGGTAGGTCCCTGCCTTTCCCGGAAAGACGGCCGAACACGAACCACTCCCCGAGAATGGCTTCAGGCCGAGGGCGCCGTCTCGATCGGCCCAGTTGCCGGAACAGGAAAAATCCTTGAAGGCATCGAGGTAAATCTTTGTGCCGGCAGAACTTCCCTGGTCAGGAGTGGCTTCGGTGGTGGTCGTTCCGGCAGAAATTTCGCCACTGCCGCTGGTAGCTGAACCATCATCGTCATCGTCAAAGTAGTCTTCGATCGTGTCACAGGCCGAGACCAGGAGGCTAAGAATCAAGCAAAGCAGCAGGGCTTTGTTCGGCAGCTTGGAATCTGGTGCTGATGGGACCATGGGAGTAGGTTGATTTTTTAATAGAAGTTAATAAATACACGGATCGACGATGATAGAGCGGAGGCAAATGCGTTCGCTCTCATCTTGCGGTGTAACAACCGTGCCGGTGCCGAACCACTATACCACAAATAGCCCATGGGTCCAGCTTTCGTTGGAAAATCAAGTGATCATCTGAGATGGACGGCAGTGCGCTGACCAACTCGGCCAGGGTGAAATCAGAGCTCTCGAGACATGCTGACTGCAACCAATGATTGGGGTTCATCGGGATGAGGGCTATTTGTTAGAGGTACGGGTAAAAGATTTGGTTGCAGATAGTGAGACTTCAGTCGAACGAACCATAATTGGATTGTTTTCTTTCGGTTATCCGTGATAAAAGGTGATCGGTGCGGTGTTTTTATAGGCAGGGAGGGAACCGGTTCTCATGAAGGTAGACGTAAAACGGCTTGTATCAGTTCTTCGTCTGCACGCGTTATGTGACGGCAGCATTCGCAGCAGCCTGATCCTCTCTTTTTCCTCAGTGGCACTCCTGTCGGCACTGTCTGCCTTGATCGCCTTGTTTTTATTGCAGACGAGTGAAAGACAGACCCGCCAGATCCTGAATGAAACGCTTCCCATTGCCGCCGATGCTCAGGCCCTTGGTCGGACCATCGGGCTTTACGCCGCTGTTTCCAAGGAATTGTCGGCAGTTGAAGACGAACAGCGGCATGAACAACTGATCCAGACCATGCGTCAAAGTATCGACGACATGGAGATACGGCTTGAGGCGATTCGCAGCCGCGATCAATCCGGTGTTCCGGACCAGCAGATGGAGACCATGGTTGATGGTTTGCGTCTTACCCTGGAGCGGCAGCATGAACTGGTCTGGAGCTTTTTGGCAGCCAATCGGCGTCTGAAAGAGGTGGATGTAGAATTCCGCAAACAACACCGGCAGTTTACCGATCTCGTTGAGCCGCGCATGAAGGCCAGCTATCGAAACTTCATCGAGGAGAGTCAGAGCATTCGGGCCGAGATTTCCTCACTGATTGCACAACCGTCGGCCAGACAAAACCCGAAACAGCTGGAGCACTTGTTTCGGGTCGGGTTCGAATCGCTTGTCGGTGCTGCCGTCGGCGAGGCGTGGGCGAGCCATGAGCTGACGGCGGTCGCTTCAGCAGCCTTCAGCATCCTGTTGGAGGCCGAGATGGCCGATTCCGTGGAAAAGGTTGCCGGTCTGAAAGATGAGTATGATCGGTTGCTGCCCCTGTTTGACCAGTTGGAACTGGTTGTGGAGCCGGTCAGTGGTCGTCATGATGCGGTGCTTCAAGCAGCCCTTGGCCTCTATCGTCTCGGTCAGGGAGATTCCTCTCCCTTTGCCCTGCGGACGACCGAACTCACGGCGCGGGGCGAATCGAAACGCCTCTCGGAAGAGGCCGAGGTGTTGTCCCAGTCGCTGGCCGAGCAGGCCCGCCTGGTGACCGACAACCTGCGCCGGAAAGCGGCGGTCGACTCCGAGGCCCTGCAGGGGATGCTGGCCACCGCCAGTTTCGTTCAATTGCTGCTGGTTATCTTTGTCGTGTTGGTCAGTGTCGCCATCGGTTGGTATTACGTGGGACGGCATCTGGTGAGTCGGGTCATTGCCCTGAAGAAGGCCATGGATCTGCATGCCATGGGGATCGAGGCCGAGATTCCCTTGCAAGGTAAAGAGGACATTACCGACATGGCCCATGCCCTTCAGTGCTTCGTTCGGCAGCGGAGCACGGTGGAGACCGCCCTGCGGCAGAGTATCGACTCGCTCAACGAGGCCCAGTTGATCGCCAAATTGGGCAGTTGTACGTGGGATGAGGATGGCGCCGAGTGGCAGTGGAGTGACGGGTTTTATCGGATGCTCGGTTATCAGCCCGGAGAAATCGAGGCGGACCGCGAGCAATTCTTGCTGTTGGTGGACCCCGCCGACCAAGCGAAGGTTGAACGGTTTTTCCGCCAACTATCGCCGTCGGCCCGGATCTCTGAGCTTGATTTCTCCCTGTGCAGAAAGGACGGGTCTCGTTGTATCGTGACCACCCGGTGGCGGTATGCAAAAGTCGGTGGCAAGATTACCGGTTCGTTGCACGGAACGTTGCTCGATATTACGGAACGGCAACGGATCGAAGAAGAACTGCTGAAGATCAAGAAACTCGAGTCGATCGGTGTTTTGGCCGGCGGTATAGCTCATGATTTCAATAATTTGTTAACGGTTATCATGGGTAACACCGCTCTTGCTCGACGCGAGCTGCCGCAGACTCACGTTGTGCAGCACTTTTTGCGGCTCTCGGAGAACGCCGCCAATCGAGCCCGTGACCTGACCTCTCGTCTCCTGACCTTTGCCAAAGGGGGAGAACCAATTCGCAGTGTTACCGATATGCGCAGCCTGTTGAACGAAGTGGTGGAATTCGTGCTACACGGCAGCAAGGTTCGTTGTGTCTTCGACATCCCGGAAGATCTCTGGTCGGCAGATGTGGATGCCGGCCAGATCGGCCAAGTCATCCAGAATCTTGCGGTGAATGCAATCCAGGCCATGCCGGAAGGCGGCGAGATCACCGTTACCTGCCACAACGTACACGTGGATGGAGAAAAGGGGGAGCCGCTGTTGCCCGGAGACTATCTGCGTATCGAAATGATCGATCAGGGACACGGTATTGCCGAGGAGCATCTCAAACGGGTCTTCGACCCTTATTTTACGACCCGTGAGATGGATAGCACCAAAGGAAGCGGTCTCGGGCTGGCCATTGTCCACTCGATCATCAGAAAACACGGAGGTACGGTTGACGTGTCCTCAACGGTTGGACAGGGCACGACTTTTACCCTGCACCTTCCGGCCCTGCCCGGTGAACACGTGGGGATGGATTCACCCGGTTTTACCGAGCATGCTGAAAATTCGCCGCGACGTGCCGGGTTGGTGCTGGTCATGGACGATGAGCAGATGGTTCGGGACGTTGTCGAGGCCATGCTAGAGCATCTTGGGTTTGAAGTATTGTCGGCGGTTGACGGTGAAAAGGCGATAGCGGTCTACCGCGACTGCCTCGATGAGGGGCGGCGGCCTGATCTGGTAATCATGGATTTGACCATTCCCGGAGGAATGGGAGGTGAGCGGGCGGCACAAGCGCTCCTCGACCTGGATCCGACGGCGAAAATTATCGTTGCCAGCGGCTATTCGAGTAATCAGGTGCTTGAACAGTACCGGGACCACGGTTTTTGTGCCATCGCTTCCAAGCCCTTTCAGATACAGGAACTCTCGGAGACGATCTCGACGGTCTTGGCGCTTGATGGTTCCGTCTCGACGAGATGATCAATCGTTGTGGGTCCAGCGGCAGATTCGCTGCTCGAGACGATCGAGAACGATGTAGAGGCTGAAGCCCAGCAGGGCCATGCAGCAGATGCCGGTATACAGCGCCACATAATCGGCCCGTCCCCAGGAGTCCATGATACGATAGCCAAGTCCTTTGGTGGTGGCGAACGATTCGACGAAGAAGAGGATGGCCACCGATGTGCCGATGGAGATACGCAGCGCCGTCAGGATCTTGGGCAGGCTGGCGGGAAGAATCACATGGCGGTAGATCTGCAAACGCGAGGCGCCGAGGGTGAGCATGGAATAATAGTAATTTCGGTTGATGCCCTTGGCGGCGTCCCTGGTGGTGACCAGAATCTGGAAAAAGACAATCAGGGCGATCAGGAAAATTTTAGAAAAGTTACCGATACCAA
This sequence comes from Desulfofustis sp., assembly GCA_030604345.1. The sequence goes on from JAUVWB010000080.1 coordinate 4,608, forward strand.
AGAGAATAATGATCAGCGGCAGGAGAACCACATGGGGGATAGGGTAGAGCAGGTAAATAAAAGGCGATAAGCGCTTCCGTACCGGTTCTTCAGCGCCAATGACCAATCCCAGGGGGACTGCGGCGGCAAGGGCAAGTGCCAGTCCGAGCAGGGCGCGGATCGACGAGATCGCCAGATCGTCAAACAGATTGCCGTCTCGAAAGGCGGCGACCATGTCCCGGGCCACGACCCATGGTTCGGGCAGGGCAATGGAATCAAGCAGAAACGCGGCACCCTGCCAGATGGCGAGCAGGATAAGGGCAGCAAAGAAGGTGTCACGTTTCCGATTCATCGGTCTCCCTGGCGAGTGTTGCCCTCAGGGTGCTGCATTGGCGGAAAAACGACTCACTGGTGCGGAAATCTTTGCTGCCGGCGTCAGGATTGTTGAAGATTCGGACAATCTGTCCCGGACGGTGTGAGAGCAGGATGATCTTGCGGCCCAGAAAAACCGCTTCTTCGATGGAATGGGTGACCAGCACGGTGGTGATCCGTTTGGTCAGGCCAATATGCAGGATAAGGTTCTGCAGGCGCTCCCGGGTGAGTGCATCCAGGGAGGAGAGGGGCTCGTCCATATAGAGGATTTCCGGTTCGATGGCCAGGGCCCGGGCCAGGGCCACCCGCTGTTGCATGCCTCCGGACAGCTGGCCGGGGAAGTGGTTCTCGAAACCGATCAATTCCATCTCCTCGAGCAATCCTTTGATGCGTTTATCGACCGTGTCAGCGGGTTCCCTGCGCAGCGAGAGGCCGAGAGCGATGTTCTGGACGACGGTTTTCCAGGGAAACAGGCCATAGTTCTGCAAAATGGTGCCGCAGCGCGGCGCCCCGGAGATGGTGATGGCTCCCGAGTCCGGTCGCAGGAGCCCGTTGAGCAGAAAGAGCAGTGACGTCTTGCCGCATCCGGACGGGCCGATGATGGCGCAGCTGTCCTCGGCGCCGAGCTCAAAAGAGATGTCTTTGAGGACGGGGAGCCGGACACAGTTATGATGGAAACTGAGATTGACCGAGCGGACCGAGATCATGAGCGGGGATCACTGATCCTGCCGGGGACTGAGGAAATCGGTGGAGACCATGGTTTCATAGGTCAGTGCTGGCGCCAACTGCCGTTCGGCCAACCAGTCAATGACCGGCTCGTAGAGCGCACGGGGAAACGGCTCCGGCAGCGGGTAACGGGGGATCGGGTAGCGGGAGGCCAGGTCGGCGGGAATGCGCCCGATGGTAACGAACAATTCGCGGTAGTCTTCGGGGTGTTCGTTTAACGTCTCGACGGCGCGACGGTACCCGCGAAAGAAGGCAGCCACGTCATCACGGCGTTGTTCCAGCACCGCGGAGCGAAAGACGATAACCGTTTGTGACAGGCTTTCTTCCGCCTGAGCGTCGCTGATCAGCAGGCGGGCGCCGCCGCCGACGGCGATGGAGGCGAGCGGTTCCGGCAGGGTGGCAGCCTGAATCGAACCGGACAGCAGCATTTGCATGCGGATCGGCATCTTCTTGACATCGATGGTGCGGATCTCTTCCGCGGTAAAGCCGCTTCTGCGCAGCAGCCGTTCGGTGACATATTCGATGATGGTTGCCCGGGATACGCCGACCTCCACCCCTTTCAGGTCCTCTACCGTTTCGATCGTCGATCCGGGGGCGGCGAGGATGGCAAAGGGACCCTCGGCCGGCGTCTGACCCAGGCCCAGGGAGGTGATGCGTAACAACGAGCGGCCTCGGTCGAAGAGGATTGCGCCGATCGGATCGTTGATGGCGCCGTCGATGGCCTCGGCTGCCAGGGCGCTGTCTCGCTCCAAAGCGCTGAGAAACGGGACCAGTTCCACGGCGATGCCCTGCTGCTGGAAGAAGCCCTGCTGTTCGGCCAGATAGAAGGGTACCACATCTTCGATCTGCAACACCCCCATGCGCAGCGGCTGCTCTGCCTGGCTGGAAAAGGGCGCCAGCAGGAGAAGCGGCAGGATAAGCCACCGCAGGGCACGGTAGTGGAAGGTCTGGGCCGGTGACGACAAGCGCATGAAAAACAGTTTTGAGTTGTGGCCCGAAAACGCCGGCGGCAGGGCCGTATGTCCTGAAGCTACCTGAATTGTCGTTGATGCGCAAGCGGGAATGGCGGCCTCGGTGATCGTGGAAGGCCCTCTTCCAAAACTTCACAAACAGCGGCATGCGGGACGAAGATGACTATTGTCTGTGGTGGAGTGCGGCGTTGCGCAAGGGGCACCGGCACGCCTCCGCACGCGTCGATGAGGGCAGCTGCGCGTATCGATAAGCATTGAAAAATTAACAGATA
>JAUVWB010000087.1 GCA_030604345.1 Desulfofustis sp.
CCCCCACCGAAGCCCCACCGGAAGCTGTACCGAAACCTGTCGAGCCGCTAACGTAACAGCCGTTGAAAAAGAAAATCAAACACAAGCTCGCCCCGGAAGAAAACCGCGATCTGGCCAAGCAAAAAGAGGCCGAGCGGTTGCGCCGTCAGCGCTTGGCTGAGGCCCTGCGAGCCGAACAGGAAGCGGCCGAGCAGGCCCGTATCGCAGCTGAAGAGGCGGCCCGGCAGCAACGGTTGTTGGAGCAGAAACTTGCCCAGATCAGGCAGCAGGCTCGAGCCACCGCCTCGACCCCGACACGATCCGGATCAGGGGCTTCAAGCACGTTGACCATTCTGGAAAAGCAATACCTTTCAACCATTACCGGCCATATTCAAAGATTCTGGGCTCTTCCCGACCTGATGAAATGGGATGCCGATATCCGTGCCGTTGTGGTGATAACGGTGGCCCAGAACGGCACCATTGTCAGACAGTTTTTCGAACAGAAGTCCAGCGACCCCACGTTTGATCAGTTTGTCAGGAAAACGCTCCAGGATGCCAACCCGCTTCCCGCCATTCCGCCCGCTTTGCGGAAAAACAATTTCGAGGTGGGGCTGGTCTTTAGTCTCAAAGGTCTCAATTAACCCCTTATCGGTATCGCTCATGAAACGATTCTTCGTCATCTTGCTCGTCTGCTGTCTCTTCAGCCCGTTGGTGGCCAATGCGCAACGGGTTTACCTCGACATTTCCGCCCCCGAGGCACGTAAAATCCGCTTCGCCGTCCCCTGGCTCCAGAACAGCGGCACGGCAACCGGTCAGCAGGCCTATGGCAGAAATCTGTCCCAGACGCTGGCCAAGGCCCTTGCCTTTCACGGCATCATCGAGGTGGCCGAGACTGCTGCCGGCAGCGGCACCACCCACGAGGAATGGCAGCGGCTCGGCGTCGATTACGCCACCCTTGGCCGCTATACCATCTCCGGTGACAAGATTTCTCTGGAGATAAGACTGTTTGATGCCTCCTCCAACGACATGTTGATGGGGAAGTCCTATAGTGGCCCCTCTTCACAGACTGATGAGATGCTGTTCAAATTCACCGATGCGGTGATCAATGAACTGACCGGCAAGCCGGGTCTTGCCACAACCCAGATCGCCTTCGTCTCGCAACCACCGAACAAGCGTGAAAAAGAAATATATATTACCGATATACTGGGTAAAACACTGCGACAGGTGACCCGTCATCAGAGTCTGGTAGTGTCTCCCCGCTTTTCCCCGGACGGTACCTATCTGTGCTACACTTCCTACCACAGCGGCAACCAGAACCTGTACATCACCGATCTGCGCCAGAATAAGACCACCCAGGCATTGTCCCGGCGCCCCGGCATGAATCTGGCTCCAGCCTGGTCGCCGGACGGCAATACCATGGCCGTCACCCTCTCCCATGAAGGAAATCCCGATCTCTATCTGATCAACCGTCGTGGGGAAATACTGAAGCAACTCACCCGCAATGCCGGAATCAATGTTTCACCAGATTTCTCACCTGACGGCAGATACCTGGTGTTCGTCTCGGATCGCAGTAAAAAACCGCAACTCTACCTGATGGAGTTGGCTACCGGTAACACCCAGCGTATCACCTACGAAGGGACCGAGAACGCCGAACCGTCCTGGTCGCCGACGGAAAACCTGGTGGTTTATTCGAGCCGGCGGGACGGGATCTATCAGCTCTGCACCGTCGATCCCTTCCGCGACCGGTCGGAAATACAGCTGACCCAGGACCAGACCCACCACGAATCGCCGTTCTGGTCGCCGGACGGCAATCAGATCATCTTCGCAAAAAGAGATGGCGCTGGTCACAAGATCTATGGAATAATGAAGAACGGTTCGTATCAGCGGATGCTCTTCTCATTGCCAGGTAGCCAGTCATACCCCCGTTGGGCCGTAAAAACCTATTGATCAAATCTAGCTTATCGCCTGTTACCATGAAAAAGATACCCTTGACCCTGCTCTGTGCCATTATTGCTTCTCCCTTTCTGATGCAATGCGCCTCCCAGAACGATCTCAACCAGATTCACTATCAGCTGCGCATGCTCAACAAAAAGGTGAGCGACCTGGAATCAGTCACCATCGATGACCTGCAGAAAAGACAGGCGCTTTCAGTCAGCCAGATCGATCGCCTGGAACAAGACCTCCTGGCCATGCGCAGCGGGCTGGAAGAGACCGGACACCTGAATCGCCGTTTAAATGAGCAGAGCAAGGAACTGGAAGCGGCCTTTCGCACCTATACCCAGCAGGAGGAAGAAAAGCGCCTTACGGAAATGCAGCGGCTTCAGCAGGAGATATCCCAGAAAGACCAGCAACTGGATAAATTGGCGGAGCAGATCAAAATGCAGCAAGAGAATCTGCAGGCCATCCAACAAGCCCGGGTAGAAGAAGCCAAACGCAAGGCCTCCGCCGCCGCCCAGGCCGCCGAGGAAGCCAGGCAGCGGGCTTCAGCGGCATCGGCCGCCGGCCCTGCAGGCGTCGTAGCCATTGAGGCCGGTAAGGCCAAGAAACTGGTGACCGGCGCTGAGGCCCAAGCGGCCGTGCAAAATGAACCGGCACCCGAAAGCCAGGCAGCGCCGCCGGCCACCGTGGAGCAAGCGCCAGAACCGGTTCCTTCCGGGACCATCGCTCGAGGGAAAAGCCTGTACGAACAGGGAAAATACCGGGAAGCCTACACGCTGTTCGAGGGTCTCGCCAAATCGGCCAACGCCCAGGAAGCGGTCGAAGCCCGTTATATGATGGGCGAATGTCTGTTTGCCCTGAAGGAGTATGACCAGGCCATTCTCGATTACCAGACGATTATCACCAACTACCCCTCCAGCGCCAAAGCCCCGTCGGCCATGATGCAGCAGGCACTGGCCTTCGAGCGCTTGAACGACAAGGATACAGCCAAAATCCTTTACAAGAAGCTGATTGCCTCCTACAAGGATTCTCCGGAAGCAGCCCAAGCGCAACAAAAACTGGGCGCTCAATAGCCCCCGCCGGCGGAGCAGCCTGGAGTTTTTCCCAGCAGGTGAAACGGAGCAGCAAACGTCGACTGGATGAACTGCTGGTCGCTCGGCACTTGGCAGACACCGTTGACCAGGCTCGCGGTCTCATCGGAGCTGGCCGGGTGCTGGTCGACGAGCAGGTTGCCGATAAGGCCGGGGTCTGTTTCCCGGAAACCGCAGCCCTCAGAATTCGCCAGGCCAAACGGTTCGTATCCCGGGGCGGGGAGAAGCTGGCCGGTGCCCTCGATGTTCTCGACGTGAATCCCGCCGGGTGGGTCTGTGCCGACATTGGCGCCGCCACCGGCGGCTTCACCGATTGTCTGGTGCAACGGGGGGCTCGGATCGTTTATGCGGTTGACGTTGCGTATGGGATGCTGCACTGGCGATTACGCAAGGATGCTCGCGTCATCGTCGTGGAGCGCACCAACGCCCGGGACATCACTCGACAGCACATCGACAGACCGCTGGATATGGCGGTCATCGACGCCTCGTTCATCTCGCTTACCAAACTCATCCCACCGCTGCTGCCGTTGTTTGGCTCGACCATCAGAATAATCGCCCTGATCAAGCCACAGTTTGAGCTATGCCGCGATGCGGTCGAACCAGGCGGCGTGATCCGAAATGAACACCTGCAGCGCGAAGCGGTTGAAGCGATTCGCCGATTCGGCGACGAGGTGGGCCTTTCCTGTCGAGGCATTGTTCCCTCCTCCCTGAAAGGGACCAAGGGAAATCAGGAATATCTCATCTCTTTTGTCGGTTAACCCGGTCTCTCCCAAGGGACTGCACGTGGTCCTGTGTTGTCTTATCCTTTCTGCACTCGCTCGATCAGGGCCAGGAGTTCCTCACACTCCATCTTGAGTGAAGCGGTTATGCCGGGGGCGGAACGGGCCTCTCGGAAGTTCTCTTCCGCCAGTTTCAGTTTTCCTTCATACAAGTTGAACTTACCGAGAAAAAACCGGGACTGAGCCGTTTCTCCACGGGCGGAGAGGATGCGGCCGAGATCGAAGTAGACCTTTGAAAATTCAGGCATGGAGAACGCCACCTGGCGTAACAACCGTTCGGCGCCCTCCAGGTCGCCGAGTCGTTCCGAGACGTGGGCGAGTTGATAGGCGGCATACATGTCCTGGGGTTGCCGACGATACGCCTCGTCCAGGATCGTTCGCGCTTGCTCGAACTCTCCCTGGCTGGCGAGAATTACCGCCTTGTCGATGAACAGGATTGGTTTGTGAGGCAAGGCACTGATGACGTGGTTCAGTTTATCGAGTGCCTGTTCGTAATTGTTCTCCCGGAAATCAAGCTGGGCAAGGCCGTAGCGGGCCATATTCCTGGCAAACGACGACGATCTTTGATCCTGGAGTTTGTTTGCCAGATAGGCACGCACCGATCGGTTATCTTTAATCTGGGTCATGATCCGATATTTGAACCGCAGGAAGGCGAAGTCCTGCTCTTCTTGGCCCGGCACCGTGTCGCCGCCAAGCCCTTCCGCATTCATCAGCGATTCCACATAATCGAGGCGAGCTTCCGGGTCGGGATGGGTCAGCAGATATTGCGGTACCTGGCCCATTCGATAGCGGGTAATACGCCGCATGGTCTGCAGCATCGCCTTCTGCCCTTCCGGGTTCCTGTTGAGTTCCTTCAGCCAGTTATAGGCCAGCAGGTCCGCCTCTTTTTCGTCTTCCCTGCTGAAATAGAGCTGAGCGCTTTGCCCGGCGGCCAACGAACCGGCCAGCAGCGCTTGCGAAGCCGCCCCGCCTCCCCCCAGGGCGATGGCCGCCAGTGCCGCCCCGAGCGTTGCGATGTTGACGATGGTGCCCTTCTTCATGCGTGAAGCAAGATGGCGTTTAACCACATGGCCTATTTCATGGGCAATGACCGACACCAATTCGTCCTCGCTATTCATCGACGAGATCAGTTCGGTATAAAAGAAGATCAATCCGGAAGGTGCGGCAAAGGCGTTGAACTGTTTGCTTTCGACAATGAAGAATCGATAATCGAAAAATTGCAGGCCGGCCACGTCCAGTACTTCCTGGCCAAGGCCATTGAGATACTGGTGGAGATCGGGATCGCCGACAATGGGAAAGGCCTGGCGCACTTGATAGAGCAGCTTTTCACCGATCTCCCGCTCTTCGCCGATGGTGAATGCATGCGCCGGCCGCAGGCTACCGGTGACACCTACGGCGGCGATAACGACAAGACAAACAACCTGCCGGAACAGTACGCTTACTGGTAATCGTGCAGCCATGACAATAATCGTCTCTGCCCTTCTTCCAGGGAAACAACGGGCCGGTACCCGAAATCACGCTCTGCCCGGGCATGAGAGAAAAAGTGCGAGCGTGAGAGCTGCTCTGCCAGGAAGCGAGTCATTTTCGGTTCCTTTGCCGGACAAAAAACGGTATGAAACGCCTCGAGCAGCAAACCGGCCAGGTAGGCTGTCTTCCTCGACACCCGCTGGCTGACCGGAGCGATCTGGAGGTGCCGAAACAGATCGTTGATCCACTGCCACAGCTTCACCGGACGCTCCTGACCGATAAAATAGGCCTTACCGCCGCAGATGCCACTGCTCGCCAAACATTTTTCGGCCATGAGATGAGCGTGGACCACGTTATCGATGTAGCTGATGTCGACCCGGTTATGCCCATCACCGACGATTTTCAGGTGACCCTGCCTCCCTCGCTCGACGAGCCGGGGAACCAGGTGCGGGTCGTCGGGTCCCCAGATCAGATGCGGTCGAATCGCGCACGTCTTCAGCCCGTCACCATGTTCCGCCAAGACCATGCGTTCGGCAACGGCTTTACTACGGGCGTAATGACACAGAAAGCGAGAGGCGTAGGGAAGCGTTTCATCACCACCGTTGATGTCGCCTCGGTCGAAGACCACCGAAGGGGTCGAGGTGTAGATGAGTCGTGACACGCCATGCGCTCTGCAGGCGGCCAGCACGTTGGCCGTGCCCTTGATGTTGGTGTGCCGATACGATGACCATGAGCCCCAGATACCAGCCTTGGCCGCCACATGGAAGACGGTATCGACGCCGTCGCAACTGTCGTGCACCACGGTCCGATCGCCGATATCGCCAACCCGGCAGGTGACGCCAAGGGCTTCCAGGCGGGGATAGCGGTGTCGGCCCAACACCGTCACGTGACATCCCTGCCCCCGCAATCGCTTGGTCAGTGCCGCCCCGACAAAGCCGCCCCCACCGGTAACCAGCACCTTTCTCATGGTTGTCCACCTGCCCTGCTGTTTACCCAGACTTTTAATTTTTCCCGAAATATTTTTGCATTGTGGCGAATATCGACGGGAAATCCCGGGTGTATGAAGAAATGACGGATCGAAGTGGTCAAAGGGTGCGCCTGTGCCAGCGTTCTGATCTCACCGAGGACCTCTTCCGGGTTGCGGCGGCATCCTTTTTCCAGTTCGATAACGAGTGCTGGTATTTCTCCAGCACTGGCATCGATACCGACGAGAGCGGAGCGAAACACATCAGGGTGGGTGTTGATGATCGCCTCGCAGGGAATGGTATGGAGGATGGAGGCGGCAGCGTGGACACGATGGGCCTTGCGTCCGCAGAACCAAAGCCTGCCCTGGTCGTCCA